>CAZBEP010000001.1:0-8242 GCA_964490925.1 uncultured Eggerthellaceae bacterium
CCTCTTCCCGGGGCGCGCCGCGCCCGGCGGATCTCCGACCGCCTCTCGCGCGGCTATCCCGTGGAGCCTTTCCCGGCTTCCCGCCGATCGGCTACTATAGAGACCGTGCACCGACTCCTGCCCGATGTGACCAGAAAGCGACCTCCATGCGCGACATGCACTGCCATATTCTGCCCGGCGTCGACGACGGCGCTGCGGACCTTGACGAGTCGCTTGCGATGCTCGAGGCGGCGAAGGCCGTCGGCATCACGTCGATCGTCTGCACGCCGCACTGCCGCGATCCGTACTTCGACTACGACGCGATGATCGCCGCGTTCGACGAGCTTGCGGCCCACGCCGACGGCTTTCCCCTGTCGATGGGGTTCGAGGTCAACCACTCAAAGCTCATGGACCTCGGCTTCGATTGGATCGACAGGCTCGCCTTCTTCAAGACCGGCGAGTTCCTCCTCGAGCTGCCGACGCGCTGCACGGCGGCCGACTTCGCCACGTACGAGCGCACGATCTTCGAGATCCAGGCGCGCGGCCATACGGTGATCATCGCGCACCCGGAGCGCTACCGTGCCATTCAGAAGAACCCCGATATCGCCTTCGACCTCGTCCATTCGGGCTGCAAGCTGCAGGCGTCGGCCGACTTCGTCGTCGGCGGGCGCCTCGGCAAGGAGAAGAAACCGGCGAGGTTCCTCTTCGAAGAGGGGCTGTACTCGTTCATTGCGAGCGACGCCCATCGCGTGGAGCACTACGCATACTTCGACAAAGCGAACCGAACCTACCGCACGCGGGGGGCTCATGCCCGCTAGGGAAACACTGATTTCCCCAGGACATGCCTGGGCAAAAGCCCGCTTCGGCGCCGCCGCGTCGCATGCCCGTTGCGCCGCCCCTGTCGGAACGACGCCCAAGAATGCAGTTCCTGATCGATTTCGGGGGCGAAGGGCGAGCGCGCCCCGTTCTTTGGTATCATAAGCCTTCGGATGAGACGGGTCTCGCGCCTTCCGCAGCGACGGCAGGCGCGAACTAGGAAGCAAGGCTGCAACGTGGACACTGCTGTAGAAGCGCCAGGAAGCGTACGCGCTCGGGATTCAGAGCGGCGCGATCCGTGTGCGCCAGGCGGCATCCGCCGAAGAAAGGGCGGGGCATGACGCTGCTTGATCTCCTCAACCTGATGCGCAAGCACCTGCGCATCGTCGTCGCGCTGCCGATCGCGTTCGCTATCGGCACGGCTGCGTTCGCGTGGATGGTGCTGCCGAACACGTATTCGGCAAGCGTTACGATGTACATTCTGAGCACGGCGAGCGACAGCGATTCCATCACGAGCTCCGACACCACGGTGAGCCAGCAGCTCGCAAACGACATCTCGACGCTCATCACAAGCGATCGCGTGCTCGAGGACGCCGCCTCGGCGCTGCAGATGGCGTCGCTTTCCGGCTACCGCGTCTCAGTGGACAGCTCCACCACGTCTCGCGTGGTCACGCTGTCGGTCACGGGCGAGGAGCCGTCCAACGTCGCCGTCATCGCCAACCAGGTCGCCCAGACCACCGACGCCGTCGCGCGCGAGGTCATGGGAGTCGAAAGCGTCAACGTGCTCGACCAGGCCGCCGAGCCGACATCGCCGTCCGGCCCGCCGCGGGCGCTCTACACCGCCGTCGCCTTTCTTGCGGGTCTGTTCTTTGCCGTCGCGATCATCGTGGTTCTGGACATGGCCAACACGCGCGTGCGCAACGCCGAAGAAGCCGAAGAGCTGTTGGGTCTGCCGGTCATCGGCCGTATCCCGACCATCCGGGAATAGGGGGAACCGATGCCGAAGAGAAAAAAGAAGCTTGGGTCGAACGCCCTCGAAGTCCAGAACGCCGCAAAGACGCTCTATGCGAACATCCGCTTCATATCGGTCGACAACCCTATACGCTCCATCGTGGTGACGAGCTCCGTGCCGAACGAGGGCAAGACCACCACGGCCATCGAGCTGGGCAGGTCGATGGCCACGTCGGGCAAGTCGGTGCTGCTCGTCGAGGCGGACATGCGCCGCCGCAGTCTCGCCGCCGCCCTCGGCGTGCGGGCGAAAGCAGGGATCTACTCCGTGCTTTCCGGCCAGACGCCGCCTGAGAAGGCCGTCGTGGAAACAAAGACAGAGGGGCTGTTCTTCCTTGACGTGGAGCCGAGCATTCCCAACCCGGCGGACATCATTGCCTCGCGGCGCTTTCGCTCGATGGTGTCGACGTTCGAGAACGAATGCGACTACGTCATCTTCGATACGCCCCCTGTGGGGACGTTCGTCGATGCCGCCATCCTTTCTACGGTCGTCGATGCCACCATCATGGTGTCGCGCCCGAACTTCGTGAAGCGCGAGGAGGCGGTGCACGCCTACGAACAACTGCAGAAGGCCGGCGCGAACGTGATCGGCATTTGCATGACGTTTGTCGAAGGGAGCGGCGCGGAGTATTATTACGCGTACTACACCGAGGACGGCAAACGCGTGAAGGAGCGCGACAGCGGGTCGTCGGCCTTCCCGTTGAAGCCGGTGGCTTCGCCAAAGCGCGGCGGCAACCCGTCGTCAAAACGCAGCTCCTCCTCGTAACGGTCGGGGAAGGCGGCGACGAACCGCCCGCACCGCCGACTCCTCAAAAGCCTCCGCCATCGGT
Organism: uncultured Eggerthellaceae bacterium; assembly: GCA_964490925.1. Classification (GTDB taxonomy): domain Bacteria; phylum Actinomycetota; class Coriobacteriia; order Coriobacteriales; family Eggerthellaceae; genus CAZBEP01. Next base: position 2,634 of record CAZBEP010000001.1, read on the forward strand.
TTCGGACTGCAAAGCCCAGTAGGCGGAAGGGGACGGCCCTGGAGCCTCCTGCGTCCGTGCGGTTCGGCCGAGGCGAGGCAAAAGGGTCTCCTCCGACCTCGGCGGCGGCCTGGCGGCAGGTCAGCCCTCGAGCGCCTTGAGCGCGGCCGCATAGCCGCCGGAGCCGTAGCTCAGGCACTTCGATACGCGCGCGATCGTGGTGGCGGAGGCGCCCGTCTCCGCCTCGATGGCCGAATACGACTTTCCCGACGAAAGAAGGCGCGCCACCGCGAGCCGCTGGGAGGTCTCGCGGATCTCGCGGATCGTGAACAGATCTTCGAGCAGGGCGAACACCGTGTCCTCGTCGTTGATCGACGCGAACACGCGCAGCAGGGCGTTCACGTCCGCAGTTCTCAGGTCGCTCACGCTTCCCCCGTTCGCCATGGCTCAGTTCGCTCCATCGCATTATCGCACGAAAGCGGCGCGCCGGGCAGGCAGGTCTTTCGGCGCGCCGCGCGCCCGTCACACGCCCGCGCGCACGAGGCCGTACTCGATTGAGTCGACGAGCGCGTTCCACGACGCCTCGATGATGTTTTCCGACACGCCGACGGTGCCCCACACGCCCTCGCGGTCGCGCGTCGTGATGACGACTCGCGTGATGGCGTTCGTGCCGATGCTCTCGTCGAGGAGGCGCACCTTGAAGTCGACGAGCTCCATCCCGTCGATCTGCGGATACGATTCCGATATCACCATGCGCAGCGCCGTGTCGAGCGCGCCGACCGGACCGACGCCTTCGCCCGTCGCGACGAAGCGATGCTCTCCCACGTGGATCTTGATGGTCGCCTCGCTCGCCGCGTCCTTCGCGAGCGCGCCCGTGTCCTCGCGGTCGTCGACGATCACGCGAAAGCTCTCGAGGCGGAAGTACGGCCGGTACGTGCCGAGGTGCCTTCTGATGAGAAGCGCGAGCGAGCCGTCCGCGACCTCGTAGGAGTAGCCCGCCGCCTCTCGCCGCTTCACGTCGTCGAGTATCGCCTGCACCTTGTCCGCCGCCGGATCGGCGGCAAGGTCGAACCCGAGGCTTGCCGCCTTCGCTATAAGAGAAGCCTTGCCCGCAAGCTCGCTCACGAGCATGCGCGTTCGGTTTCCGACGTTTTCCGGATCCGTGTGCTCGTAGGCTGCGGGGAAGCGCGCGATGGCGCTCGCGTGAAGCCCTCCTTTGTGGGCGAACGCGGAGGCTCCCGTGTACGGGTGGTGCGACGACAGCGCGACGTTGCACACCTCGGAGACGAACTGCGAGAGGCTCGTAAGTCCGCGCAGCGCCTCGGCGCCCACGCACTCGCAGCCCATCTTGAGCTCGAGGTTCGCGATGATCGTGAGCAGGTCGGCGTTGCCGACGCGCTCCCCGATGCCGTTCGCCGTGCCCTGCACCTGCGTTGCGCCCGCGCGCACTGCGGCGAGCGAGTTGGCGACCGCGCAGCCGGAATCGTTGTGGCAGTGGACGCCGATCCGCGCGCCGGGCAGCGCGCCGACGACGGCCCGCGTGGCCTCGAATACCTCGTGCGGCAGCTTGCCGCCGTTCGTTTCGCACAGGTCGACCGAGTCCGCCCCGGCCTCGGCGGCGGCGCGCACGCAGGAGAGCGCATAGTCGGGGTTGGCGGCATATCCGTCGAAGAAATGCTCCGCGTCGAATACCACCTCGCGCCCGGCGGCCTTGAGGTAGGCGACCGAATCGCGGATCATGCGCAGGTTCTCTTCCAGAGAGGTCTGCAGCGCGCGGAGCACCTGGGCGTCCCACGCCTTTCCGACGATCGTGACGACGGGCGCGTTCGACCCGAGCAGGTCGGCGAGCCCCGAATCCATCTCGGCCGGCACGCCCTTGCGGCAGGTCGATCCGAAGGCGGCGATGCGCGCGCGGCGCAGCGGCAGGTCGGCCACGCGGTCGAAGAACGCGAGATCCTTCGGGTTCGAGGCGGGAAACCCCCCTTCGACGATGTCGATGCCGAACCGGTCGAGGCGCTCCACGATGCGCAGCTTGTCGTCGAGCGACAGCGCGATGCCCTCGCATTGCTCTCCGTCGCGCAGCGTCGCATCGTAAGTGCGGATCTTCAAAGACACGGCCCCATGCCTCCCGTCGCGCAGCGTCGAGGCCGAACCCGACCCGCCGCTGTCTCTGTCGAAACGGTGCGCCCGCGAAGGGGCGGAGGTGCCGGAGCCTCGGCGCGCACGGATCGTCCTACTAGACCTCGGTGAGCCAGTCGGCGTATTCCTCGACCGTGCCGTAGGCGATCTCGAAGAAGCGCTTCTGGATGGCGCGGGTGATCTCGCCCGGCTTGCCGATCACGCGGCCGTCCACCGCCCCGACGGGCGTGAGCTCGGCGGCGGAGCCGGTCATGAACACCTCGTCGGCGATGTAGAGGTCGGATCGGGTAAGGCTCTCTTCGACTGCGGGAATCTCGAGATCCTCGGCGATGGAAAGCACCGTGTCGCGCGTGATGCCTTCGAGCAGGCCGTCGGACAAAGGCGGGGTCGACAGCACGCCGTCGCGGACGACGAAGAGGTTCTCGCCCGTACCCTCGCACACAAGCCCCTGCTCGTTGAGCATGATCGCCTCGGCGTAGCCGTGCTCTTTCGCCTCGAGCTTCGCGAGGATCGAGTTCATGTACGAAGCCGTGGCCTTCACTGCGGGCGGGATGGAGTTGTTCGAGCGCTGGCGCCAGGACGACACTCCCACGGCGACTCCGGCTTCGAGTGCGTCGGCCCCGAGGTAGGATTCCCACGGCCATGCGGCGATGGCGACCTCTGTCGGGGAGCCCGTCGGGTCGACGCCCATCGTGCCGTAGCCGCGGTATATGATCGGGCGGATGTAGCAGGCCGGAAGCTTGTTCGCGCGAACCACCTCGACGGTGGCGTCGCACAGCTCCTCGACCGAGTAGGGCAGGTCGATGAGCGCGATCTTGCAGCTGCGCGCGATGCGCTCCATGTGGTCGCGCAGGCGGAACACGAAGCTCTTGCCCGAATCGGGATCCTTGTAGCAGCGGATGCCCTCGAACACGCCGGAGCCGTAGTGGAGCGAATGCGACAGGACGTGCGTCGTCGCCTCTGCCCACGGTACGAGTTCGCCGTTCTTCCAAATGTAGTCGACTTCGGTGATGTCAGCCATCGCGTTTCCTCTCTGCGCGCCCGGGCGCACGGCCCGCGCGCCTTTGCGCCTCGCCTTCCGCCGCCGATCCGGAACCCCTAGGATCGATTTCGCCATTGTAGCGCTCTGCGGCTCATCGGCTGCGGCTTTCCGCCGAAGGACACGAAGCCGCCTCATTCGGAGGGAAGGCTTTCGGGTTTTCGGGAAAAGCCCTTGGCTCCGCGCCGGCCTGGCCGGAGCCGCAGGCCGCGTCAGAACCACTTGAGCCGCTTGAGGAGCATGAGCAGCGCGACGAGGACGATCGCCGTCGCGCCGGTGACGACGGCGAACCCGTACGGCGAGCCTTCGAGCGGGATGCCCTGGAGGTTCATGCCGAAAAAGCCGCCGATGACCGTCGGGATGCAGAGCACGAGCGTGATGGTCGCGACCAACTGCATCGTGCGGTTCAGATCGGAGTTCATGATGAGCCCGAAATGGTCGATCGTCGAGTCGAGGATGTCCGAATAGATGCGCGCGGTCTCGAGCGCCTGACGGTTCTCGATGATGACGTCGTCGAACAGCTCGCGCGCCTCTTCGGAAAACGACAGCATCATCGTGCGCCGGTACCGCTCGAACATTGTGTCGTTCGTCGCGAGCGAGGTCGTGAGGTACACCAGCGAGGCGTCGAGGGCGTAGAGCTCTTCGAGATCTTTGCGGGAGGGGTTGTTCGTGACGGCCGACAGCTCGGTGCGCCGGCGGTTGAGCGTGCGCAGCAGCGAGAAGTACGCGCGCGACGACGCTATGAGCACGTCGCTCGCAAAGCCCTCGATGTCGCCGGTGTCGTGCAGCCCGCGCCGGCCTTTGAGGATGGCGATGATCGGGATCCGGTAAAACGAGCACACGGAGATGACGTGCTCTGTCGTCACGTACACGCCGATCGGGATGGTCTTGTAGCCGTGTTCGCCCAATGCCTCGTCGCGGACGGGCGTGTCGGTGATGAACATCGTGTAGCCGTCGCCGACCTCGACGCGCGAGACCTCTTCGAGGTCGAGCGGGGCGCGCAGGTCGTCCTCGTCGATGGAGAAGCGCCGGGCGATGGCTTCGAGCTCGTTCGGGGTCGGCTCGAACAGCGCGATCCAACAGCCCGGCTTCTCGGCGTCGAGCTTTTCGAGCGAATGCCCGGGAGCGTCCGTCCGGAAGAATTCGATCATGCCGCCCGCCCCTTTCGCGCTCGCCTTCGGTATCTGTCGGCCTTGGCGCGCGCCGAGCCGTCGGCGGCAGCACCCACGCAAGGATACCAGGAGAAACGGCGCGAAGCAGACGCAGTCGAGAAGAAATCCAGGGAATCCGGAAGCGGAGCTGCCATTGGGACGCCGGAAGGCCGCCGGAGCCGTGCAGGGAGAATAGGGATCGCAGACTCCGGCGACGCGCAGAATGGTACTGAGGCTATCTGAAAAACATCTGAAACACTTTTGCGGTTCATGTATCCTCCATCCGCAGTTCGGCACCTGTTCGGCGAGAGCGATAAAATGCTTGAATGTACGACATGCTGGCTTGCGCGATGCGCGCCGTCGGATTCTCTTGGGTGCCACCTGCAGAAAGGAAAGGGCCATGCAGGTTCTCGTCATGGAGGACGACCATCGTCTAAGCGCCGCCCTCGTGCAGATACTCGAAGAGAACAGCTACGACGTCGAAGTCGTCACCGATGGCGAGACCGGCCTCGACTACGGGACGGAAGGGTCGTACGACGTCATCATCCTCGACATCATGCTCCCTAAGATGAGCGGCCTCGACGTGGCCGCCGAACTGCGTCGCCGCAAGGTCGCCACGCCCATCCTCATCCTCACGGCTCGCGACAGCGTCACCGACAAGATCACCGGGCTCGACTCCGGCGCCGACGACTACATGACCAAGCCGTTCTCGCCCGCAGAGCTGCTCGCGCACCTCCGCGCGCTCACCCGCCGCCAGGGCGAGGTCGTATTCGAGACGCTCGCCTGCGGCGACCTCGTGCTCAACCTCGACAACGGAGACTTTGCCTGCGGGAACAGGTCGATACATCTGAGCTACAAGGAATTTTCCATCGCGAAGGTGCTCATGCGCAACCCCGGCCAGGCCATTTCGAAGCAGACCCTGATCGAAAAGGTGTGGGGCGTCGATTCGAGCGTGGCAGACAACAACGTCGAAGCCTACATCTCGTTTTTGCGCAAGAAGATCGCGCATATCGGCGCTCATGCGCACATCGAGACGCTGCGCAAGATCGGATACCGCATCGTGTCCGACGCAGACGACTCGACCGCATAGGCTCCCGTGCTCAAACGGCTCAGGATCAAGTTCATCGCCCTCACGATGGCGATGATCACGGTGGTGCTCGCATGCATCACCGTCGCTATCTGCGTAGTCGACCGTCAGCAGTCCGTCGCCGAAGTCTATCGGGCGCTCGATTCCGCGATCGCGATGGCCGTCGACCAGCAGACGCACGCATCAGGCCCGGATTCGGGCGAGGGCGAGGGCG
>CAZBEP010000001.1:8342-30114 GCA_964490925.1 uncultured Eggerthellaceae bacterium
GCCGTCGACCAGCAGACGCACGCATCAGGCCCGGATTCGGGCGAGGGCGAGGGCGCAGAGGACGGCTCGGGGGCGGGCGAGGGCGAAGAGGCCCTGTCGTCAGACGCGATGCAGCTGGAGATAGGCGGATTCGAGGCGCAGCACCGCGAAAACGTCATACCCCTTGCGCTCTACGTTCAGCTCGACGACGGGACCTTCGACACGATCAGGGACAAAACGACGGCGTCCATCAGCGAATACGTGCTCGCATCCGCCTTCGACCAGCTTGCCTCGGCCTCGGACGGAAGCGGGGAGCTTTCGGACCTCGGCCTGTTCTACGTGAGGCGAACCTCCGACGACGGCCAGACGCTCCTTGCGTTCGCCGATGCGGCGTCCGCGAACTCCTGGCAGGCCCTCGCCGGGCTATGCGTCGCCGTCGACGCGGGCGCGCTCGTGGCGTTCCTCGCGATCTCCTGGCGCTTTTCGAAATGGGCCTTGCGCCCGGTCGAGCGCGCGTGGAGCCAGCAGCGCCAGTTCATCGTCGACGCCTCGCACGAGCTCAAGACCCCGCTCGCCGTCATCCTTGCCAACGCCTCCATCCTGCTCAAGCACCCGGAGCGCAGCATCGCAAGCCAGAGCCAGTGGCTGGAAAGCACGCAGGCGGAAGCGGCCCATATGCAGGGCCTCGTCTCCGACATGATCGAGCTTGCAGCGCTCGACGAGCAAGCGACTTCGGCGAAGGCCGATCAAGGGGAGCCGGAGCGCATCGACCTCTCCGATTTCGTGGAGGCGATGCTGCTCCAGTTCGAGTCGGTCGCGTTCGAGTCGTCCGTCGAGCTTGCCGGCGACATCGACCCCGACGTGCATGTGCGCGGGGACCGCGCCAGGCTCGGGCGCATGGCCTCGACCATCATCGACAACGCGCTCAAGTACTCGGACGCGGGAGGAAGCGTGACCGTGTCGCTCGCCGCAGCTTCGGGAACCGCTCGGCTCTCCGTCCACAACGAGGGCGCGCCCATCCCCGCCGAGGACCTGGCGCACGTGTTCGACCGCTTCTATCGCGCGGACAAGGCGCGCACCCGCAGGGTCGGCGGATACGGGCTCGGGCTTGCCATCGCGCAGGAAACGGCGCGCTCGCTCGGGGGAGACATCGTCGTCTCCAGCAGCGAAGGCGAGGGAACGACGTTCGTCGTCACGTTGCCGACGGCGTAGGGCGAAGGGGGCGGCGCGGCAAACGTCGCCGTTCGGGAACGGCGGCGGTTCGGGCGCGCCGGAGGTCGAGCGCGCGGCCGGAGCGCGAAAAACCATAGGCCCCGCCGGCGCCCTTTCGCGAAGATTCGATAAAAGTCGCACGTAGCCCGGGCGGCGATACCTGGTTTGTGGCAATATGGAAGCTTGGAGAAGCGGGCTTCGAGCGCCCGCGAGACCGCGAAGCGAGGAGACGCGATGGGCTTCCTGTCGAAGTTCGAAGGCAAGATGGAAGACGCGTTCGAGGGGACGGCGAACAAGATGTTCGGCTCCCCCATCTCTCCCGTCCAGATAGCGAAAAAGTCCGAGAGGCAGATGCGCCGCGAGAAGATGGTCGGCGCCGGCAAGCAGTACGCGCCGACGCTGTACACCGTGCTCGTGAACCCCGACGACGACGAGCGGCTGTTCGGGTACTATCCGACGCTTGCCGGGGAAACGGAGACCTACCTCGTCGCGAAAGCCGCCGACGAGGGGCTTGTCATGGACGGGCAGCCCCTCGTGCGCTTCATCGTCGACGACGGCCTCAAGCGCGGCAAGTTCGACGTCATCGCCGAGGCCGTCGCGGCGCCCGTCGTCGAGCAGTTGCGCGCCGAGGAGTTCGAGCGCTACGGCATCGCGCCCGTCTCGTATGCGCGCGGGCGCGCCAGGGCGGGGCGCGGCTACGCGGCGGGAGGCCGAAGAGGGAGCGACGAGTACGGCCACGACGACTACGACGGGTCGGCCGAAGAGGGCGCGGGGGACAACACCGTCGTGCTCGTCGGAGGCGGCGCGGCGCCGGCGAGGGAGGGCGCCGCGCAGGCGCGCCTGATCGACACCGCCGCCCACAAGGAATACGTGCTCTCGTCGATGCGCCTGCTTGTCGGCCGCGAGTCGACGAGCGACATCGTCGTGCGCGACCCGAACGTGAGCCGTACGCACGCCGAGCTGCGCCTCGAGCGCGGAAACTCGTGGGTGCTCACGGACCTCGGTTCCACGAACGGCACGTTCGTGAACGGGCGCGAGGTGACCGCGCAGGCGCTGCGCGACGGCGACCGCATCGCCATGGGCATGACGACGTTCGTGTTCTCGTTGACGTAGCCGCGAGGTGAGCCTTTCGTGATCGACCTCATTCTGCTTATCGGGCGCCTGCTGCTCATCGCGCTGCTCTATCTGTTCCTCTTCGCCATCATGAAGACGGGCATCGGGCTGGTGAAGGGCCAGCGCCGCAAAGAGAAATGCTGGACCGTGTCGGTCGAGCGGGGGCCGAAAGAGCTGCGCGGCGTCTCGATCGCCGTGCGCGGGCCGGTCATCGTCGGACGCAACCCCGGTGCCGACATTGTGATCGGAGCCGGATACGTCTCCGGACGGCACGCGCGGTTCGCGCTCATGGGGCAGAACCTCTTCGTCGAGGACCTCGGCTCCACGAACGGCACGTTCGTGAACGAGCGCCCCGTCTCCGAGCCGGTGGCGCTCAGGAGCAACGACGTCGTGACCGTCGGAGACGTCGCCATTCGGGTGAGGTACGCCTGATGGCGGCCGCATTGAAACGGCACGCCGCGCGGAAGCCGCCCTACGCTCCGTTCGGAAGCAGGACAGACATCGGCTGCGTGCGCGATCACAACGAGGACAGCCTCGTCGTCCAGCCGCCGCTCTACGTCGTCGCCGACGGCATGGGCGGGCACGCCGCAGGAGAGGTCGCCTCGGAAATAGCGGTGCAGGTCATCGCCGAGCGCGCTCCTTCGACCCCCGACGGGGCGGAGCTGTCTGCGGCTGTCGGGGCCGCAAACGAAGAGATCCTCCTCGCCGCGCGCGACGGCCGCGGGCGCGACGGCATGGGCACGACGGTCACGGCCGCGATCCTCGAGGGCGAGCGGCTCGTGATCGCGCAGGTGGGGGACTCGCGCGCCTACCTGCTGCACCAGGGAAGGCTTCAGCAGCTCACGCGCGACCACAGCCTTGTTGCCGACATGATCGAAGCGGGGAGGCTCACGCCCGAGGAGGCGCGCGTCCATCCGGGTCGATCGGTCATCACGCGAGCCCTCGGTTCCGTCGAGGGCACGCAGCCCGACATCTACGAACTCAACGTCGAGGCTGGTGATCGGCTCCTCCTCTGCTCGGACGGGCTGACCGGCATGGTGCGCGACGCAGAGATAGAAAAGATCCTCTCGCACGTCCACGACCCGCAGCAATGCGCCTCGCAGCTCACAGACGAGGCGCTTGCCGCCGGCGGCCACGACAACGTGACCGTCGTCGTCGTCGACGTCGTGGGATTTGCCGAGCGGCGGCGCAAGAGGATGGCGCGCAAGACGGGGCGGGCCGTCGCCCTCGTCATCATGCTGCTCGTCGTGCTGTTCGCCGCAGCCGTCTACGGTACGCACTCCTGGATCAGCAACGCCGCCTATCTCGCCGAAAGCGATGGGAAGGTGGCGATATACCAGGGGGTTTCCGGGAGCTTCCTCGGGTTTTCGTTCTCGAACCTCGTCGAGGTCACCGACGTCGACGTCGCCGACCTCACGCCCGGAGTCGCATCGCGCCTCGCGGGAGACGGCATCGCCGTCGACAACCTCGATGCGGCGCGCGACCTCGTTGCGCAATACGAGGAGGACATCGAGCGCAGCGCCTCGTCGGCGGATGCGTCCTCTGCGGAGTCCTCCGACGATGCCTCCGACGCCGACGGCGGCGAGGCGGCCTCAGACGACGAGGCGGGGGAGCGCTGATGTCCCGGCGGCTGATCGAGCTCGTCCTGCTGTGCGTCGCCGCGCCCATCATCATCCTGCTCTTCGCAATGATGGCGGTCAACCAGGGGCTGTCGCTCGACATGGGCACCCTCGGCGTGCCCGTCGGGCTGTTCGCCGCGTTCGTCGTCGCGCACATCGCGGTTCGCAAGCTCGCGCCCGGGGCCGACCCGGCGCTTCTGCCCATCGCGTTTTCGCTGTCGGGCATCGGCATCGCGTTCATCACGCGCATCGCCCCGTACTCGCAGACCCCGAACATCGGGGTCAACCAGGTCGTCTGGCTGTTCGTCGGCGTCGCCTGCATGATCGTCGTGCTCGTGATCGTGCGCAACGCCGACCGCTTCGCGAAATACAAGTACACCCTCATGATCGCGGGCTTCGCGCTTCTGCTCTCGCCGCTCGTGCCCGGCCTCGGCCAGGAGATCTACGGCAGCCGCATCTGGCTGTCGATCGCCGGGTTCTCGTTCCAGCCGGGCGAGATCGCAAAGATCATCATCGTGCTGTTCCTCGCGGGGTATCTTGCCGAGAACCGCGAGATGCTCTCCGTGTTCACGTGGCGCGTGGGGCCTCTGCGCCTGCCGGATGTCCGCACGCTCCTGCCGATGCTGCTCATGTGGGGCGTGGCGCTGCTCATCGTCGTGTTCGAACGCGACCTCGGCAGCGCGCTCGTGTTCTTCTTCGTGTTCCTCGTCATGCTCTACGTGGCCACGGGGCGCAAGTTCTTCCTGCTCGGAGGGATCGGGCTCATCGCGGTCGGCTTCGTGGGGGCCTACGTCGCGTTCGACCACGTGCAGACGCGCGTCGCAACCTGGCTCGATCCCTTCGCCGACCCGCAGGACAGCGGCTATCAGCTCGTGCAGTCGATCTACTCGCTCGCCGACGGCGGGCTGTTCGGCGTCGGCATCGGCAACGGCATGGCGGGCGGCGGCAACGGCGTCTCGGCCATCCCCGTCGTCGAGAGCGACTTCATCTTCTCGTGCATCGCCGAGGAGATTGGCCTGCTCGGCGCGGCGGGCGTGCTGCTGCTGTTCCTCTGCTTCGCGATCCGCGGGTTCACGACCGCCGCGCGCGCGAAAAGCGACGTGAGCTCGTTCACGGCAGTCGGCCTCACCTCGATCATCACGCTCCAGGCGTTCATCATCGTCGGCGGCGTGACGCGGCTCATCCCGCTCACGGGCCTCACGCTGCCCTTTGTGAGCCAGGGCGGGTCGTCCCTGCTCGCGAGCTTCATCATCCTCGGGTTCCTTCTGCGCTGCGGCGACGAGGCGACCGGCCACGGCGCCGAGATGGCGAGCGCAACGGGCTCGCTGCACGCCAACAGCGTGCTCGGACGCGTGTCGCTCGGCAAGCGCCTCACGCATTCGATGCTCATCTTCTCGCTCATGTTCGCGGCGCTCATCGCGAACCTCACGCTCGTCATGGTCATCCAGGCCGAGACCTACCAGAACATGGACGGCAACAACCACACCGCCGCCCGCGACTCGAAGATAGAGCGCGGCACGATCTCCACCTACGACGGCACGGTGCTCGCGGAAAGCGTCCAGGCGGAGGACGGCACCTACGACCGCGTCTACCCGGCCGGCGACCTTGCGAGCCACATCGTCGGCTACGATTCGGACCAGTACGGCTCGAGCGGCATCGAGGACGCCTACAACGACGTGCTCCAAGGCAAGAGAAGCTTCGCCACTTGGTCGGACGCCATCGCGTCGCTCGCGGGGTCGGGCACGCCCGGAAACGACGTGCGCCTCACGATCAACTCGACCATCCAACAGGCCGCCCAAGACGCCCTCGCCGGGGAGACGGGCGCCGTCGTCGTCATGGACCCGACCACCGGCGCCGTGCTCGCCATGGCGTCGTCGCCCACCTACGACGCAGGCGACTTCGAATCGGTCATCCAGGCGTCGGCGGAGGACTCCTCGAACAGCGTCCTGTACAACCGGGCGACCCAGGCGCTCTACTCGCCCGGTTCGACGTTCAAGATCGTCTCGCTCGCCACGGCGCTCGAAAACGGCGTCGCAAGCGAAGACACCGTGTTCTCCGCACCGAGCTCGATGACCATCGGGAACGCGGAGGTGTCGAACTTCCACAACAACGACTACGGCAGCGTCACGCTCGCCCGGGCGACGGAGCTTTCCGCGAACACGGCCTTCGGCCAGCTCGGCGTCATGATCGGCGCGGAGGCCCTCGTGGCGGGGGCGGAGGCGTTCCTGTTCAACCGCGACCTCGACTTCGACCTTCCCGTCGCGACGTCGCTCATGCCCGACCCCGACGAGATGACCGAATGGGAAACGGCCTGGGCGGCTGCCGGCGAGCCCGTCGGCGAACACGAAAGTCCCGCCGGGCCGCAGGCAACGCCGCTCGAGATGGCGCTCGTGGGCTGCGCGATCGCGTATAACGGGGAGATCCTCGCGCCCTACCTCGTCGACAGCATATACAACGCCGACGGCGAGCGCAGCTACACGGCAAGCTCCTCCTCGCTTGGGCAGGCGGTCTCCGAGGAGACGGCCGACCGCGTGCTCGAAGTGCTCAAGGGAGTCGTTGCAAACGGAACGGGCACCTCGGCCGCCATCGACGGCGTCACGGTGGCGGGCAAGACGGGCACGGCGGAGCGCAGCTACGGCATCGACAGTTGGTTCGTCGGCATCGCAGACGCCGACGCGGAAAACCCCTCCGTTGTCGTCTCGATCGTCATCGAGGACGCAGACGAGGGCGAGGCGGCGCAGAAAGCGCAAAATGTGTTGAAAGTCGCCCTTACCATGCAGGGAGTTCTGTAGATGGGGTATTCTAATACAATTGCGTGCCGGCATTCATGCGGGAGCGCCCGGATGAGCAAAAGGAGCTAGGACGTGGCAAGCAGCGTGATAGGAAAGGTGCTCAACAACCGTTACCAGATAACGGAGCGCATCGGCATCGGCGGCATGGCGGAGGTCTACCGCGCCCAGGACACGGTTTTGGGTCGGACGGTCGCCATCAAGGTCATGCTGCCCCAGTACGCCGCCGACCCCGCCTTCACTCAGCGGTTCCGCCAGGAGGCCGCATCGGCCGCGAACCTGCAGAGCCCCTACATCGTGAACATCTACGACTGGGGGCAAGACGACGGCACGTACTACATCGTCATGGAGTACGTGCGCGGAAGCGACCTCAAGACCGGTATCAAGGAGCGCGGCGCGATCAACCAGCGCAAGGTCGCTGAAATCGGGTCGCAGGTGTGCCGGGCTCTGTCCGTCGCGCACAAGCAGGACATCATCCATCGCGACATCAAGCCGCAAAACATCATGATCCAGCCCGACGGCAACGCGAAGGTCATGGACTTCGGCATCGCGCGGGCGAAGAACTCCGTGCGGTCAAAGACGTCGTCGGTGCTGGGAACGGCCCACTACATCTCCCCGGAGCAGGCGCAGGGGAAAGACCTCACCGCCGCAAGCGACATCTACTCGCTCGGCGTCGTGCTCTACGAGGCCGCGACCGGGCAGCTGCCCTTCGACGGGCCTGACGCCGTAAGCGTCGCGATGAAGCAAGTCAAAGAGGTGCCCGTACCGCCGAGCGAGGTCAACCCGGACATCGACCCTTCGCTCGAGGACATCATTATGAAGGCGCTCGAGAAGGATCCGCGCAACCGCTTCGCCACGGCGAACGACATGCGCACCGAGCTCAACAACTTCCTCGCCGGGCGCCCCGTCGCGATAGCGGACGCCGGCTTCACGAGCGCGGCGACATCGGTCATGGCGAGCGGCGTAGCCGACGGCACGTCGGTCATGCCGCAGAACATGGGAGCCGCCACGTCCTTCGACACGACGCGCGCCTACCGTCAGAGCGCCTCGGCGGGCGACGGCTCGTCCGGCGGCAAGTCGAAATCGAAGAAGAAGCTCGTCGTCGCGATCGTCGCGATCGTCGTCGTCGCGATGATCGCCGTCGCCGTTGCGTTCGCGACCGGCATATTCGGCGGCGAGGAGGACGTCGTCGAGGTGCCGAGCGTGACCGGGTACACGCTCGAGGAGGCGCGCCAGATCATCGAGGACGCCGGCTTCGTGGTGGGCTCGACCAGCCGCGAGTACGACTCGAGCGTCGAAGAAGGCACCGTCATCGGCCAGGATCCCGAAGCGGGCACGATGGAGGCGGCAGGAACGCGCATCAACCTCACCGTCTCGCTCGGCGAGGAGACCGTCACCGTGCCCGACCTGTCGAACATGACGGAGGAAGAGGCGCAGAGAGCACTCGAGAGCTACGGGCTTTCCGCCGTCGCCGGCACGGCGGAATACAGCGACGACGTCGAAGCAGGGCATGTCGTCAGGCAGGATCCCGCCGCCGGGGCGACGGTGGAAAGCGGATCGTCGGTGACGTACTACCTGTCGCTCGGCACGGAGAGCCTGAGCATTCCGAACGTCGTAGGCAGCACGGAATCTGCGGCGATCTCCGCGATCGAGAGCGCCGGCTTCGTCGCCGACGTGCAGTACGAGTCGAGCAGCTCGGTGGCGCAAGGCAGCGTCATCCGGCAGAGCCCCTCGTCGGGAACGGGCACGCGGGGCGGCACCGTCACGATCTACGTGAGCACCGGGCCGGAGACCGCAGCGGTGCCCTACGTCGTGGGGTACACCGAGGAGCAGGCGAGACAGGCGATCTTCAACGCCGGATTCCAGGCGCTCGTCGAGTACTCGACGAGTTCCTACGTGGCGGCCGGCTACGTCATCAGCCAGAACCCCTCGTCGGGGTCGTACGAGGCGGAGACGGTGGTGACGATCGTCGTGAGCACCGGGTCGGGCAGTTCGGGCAGCTCGGGCGGCAACTCCGACACGGACGGCGGCACGGGCGGCGATTCTGAAGAGAACGAACGGTAGGCGGCCGACGTTTTCTCGGGAACGGCGTTGGTGAATAAGAAAGCCGGGTGTCCCACCAAAGGCTAACCCGGCTTAGCTCATGAGCCGATGCTGCTCGATCGGCGGGGCGCCGATCAACTTCGCTATAGCATGCGTGGAAGCGTTCGGCGCCTGCGCACTGCGCGTCCTTTCGAAGATCGACCAACCCCGCTGACTTTTCCGCCGCACCGTTTCGCAGAGGATCCGCAGAATCAGGCTGCAACAAAGAGGCGAAGGCACCGGAGGGGCAATCAGGAAAAGGGCGTTTATCAGGAGATCGATCTGGCGCCCCCGAGTGGACTCGAACCACCGACGCACGGTTTAGGAAACCGACGCTCTATCCGCTGAGCTACGGGGGCGCGCCCGTCCTCGCGCGACGCGAAACCTCATCATTGTAGCACGATGCCGCCTGCGGCCGACCCGCCACAATGCCGTATAATAAGCGGAACATGACCGAACGAGCGAACATCCCCGCCGACTGCACCCCCGCCCACACCGCCATGCCGCACGCCCTGCCCGTTCGGGAGCGGGAGCGCGCGTTCCGGGACGCGCCGCTCGACGACGAGCGCTACATGCGGCTCGCGATCGAGGAGGCTCGCGCCGCCGGGGCGCTCGGGGAGGTTCCCGTCGGCGCCGTCGTCGTCTACCGGCCGGTCGATCCCGCAACGCGGCGTCCGACGGCTGCGGCGCGCGTCATCGCCCGCGCCCACAACCTGCGCGAGGCGACGCAGGACCCGGCAGGCCATGCGGAGCTGATCGCCCTGCGCGCTGCGGCGCGCGAACTCGGCGTGTGGCGGCTTTCGGGCTGCACGGTGTACGTGACGCTCGAGCCGTGCATCATGTGCGCCGGTCTCATGCATCAGGCGCGCGTCGACCGCTGCGTGTACGGCGCGCGCGACGATAAGGCAGGAGCGCTCGGGACGCTGTACGCGATCAACAAAGACGCGCGACTCAACCACGGGTTTCCCGTCGCCGCAGGCGTGCTCGAAGGCGACTGCGCGGCGCTGTTGAAAGGCTTCTTCGCGCGCAGGAGGAAGGATCGGGCGGAGGCCGTGCGATGACCCGTCAAGGCACCGGTCCCGTCGACATGACGGCGATTGCCCGGGAGCGGGCGCTCGACGACGCGCTGCTCTCGCGCCCCGGTATGATCAGGGTGATCGCGCCGGCGAAGGTGAACCTGTTCCTTTCCGTCGGAGCCCCCCGCGGCGACGGCATGCACGCCGTCGACACCGTCCTGCACGCCGTGCTCCTCCACGACGTCGTGCTCATGCGCTCGACCCCTGCAGCCCCTGGCAGCGGGCGGTCCGTCGCCGTCGCCTGCATGGGGCGCGACGGCGTGGAGCCGCCGGCGATCGCCCCCGAGGACAATATCGCCTACCGCGCCGTCGAGGCGCTCGCCGCCGCCACGGGGCGCACGGCGGACGAGGCCGTCGAGATCGTCATCGAAAAGCACGTCCCCTGTCAGGCCGGGCTCGGCGGCGGATCTTCCGACGCTGCGGCGACGCTTTCCGGGCTCGCCCGGCTCTGGGGCATCGACCCCGGCGACCCCGTCCTCGGCGAGACGGCCCGCTCTCTTGGCGCAGACGTTGCGTTTTTCCTCTTCGGAGGCTGTGCGCGATTTGAAGGAGCCGGGGAGCGCCTTGCGGGGTTGCTCGAGCCGCGACGCGAGAGCGTCGTGCTCGTGAAGCCGGACGCGGGACTTTCGACGGGCGCCGTCTACGCGGAACACGACCGCCGCCCCGCCCTCGCCGACGCGGCGGCCTCCGATGCGGCGCTCTGCGCGCGGGTCGCTCGCGACGTGCCCCTCGCGAACAATCTCGCCGCAGCGGCGGAGCGGCTCATGCCCGAGCTCGCGCGCGTGCGGGAGTGGCTCGAGGCTCAAAGCGGGGTGCGGGGGGCGCTGCTGTGCGGCAGCGGGTCTTCGACGTTCGCCGTCTGCGACGACTTCGAGACGGCGGCGGGCGTCGCCGCCCGTGCGCAGGCCAAGGGATGGTGGGCGCGCGCCACGTCGTTCACGAGCGCGCGCGCGATGCCCGTCCCGTCGTAGGCAGAAGCGCCCGCCGGGCGGCGGCCTGTCCCGCCGGGCAAGCCGACAGCTACTTTCTGCGCCGCCACCGCAGCCAGGAAGGCAGACCGCCCCCCGTCGTCTTTTGCGCCTTCCGCCTGTATTCGGGGTAATGCCGCACGAGCACGGCGCGGCAGACGCGCGTGATGCCGAGGCAGACAAGCATCGTCGCCAAAAACGTCGCAAACAGCTCGAGCGCCGCTTTGTTGCCGTCGAGGGCCGCATAGAGGCACGCGAGCGCGAAAAACGCAGAGACGGCTCCGGTAATCCATGTGAACACTCTGATGAGCATGCTTTTTGCGCGAGGCGGAGAGTACTTGAACTGCATGACGAAGTATGCGACGACCGCAACTACCGCAAGCACGACAAGCAGCGGCACGGTACGCGAGAGGCGCGCGAAGATCATCGATACCATTCGTCACACCTTCCTGGAGAAGATGGCGGAGGAAGTAGGATTCGAACCCACGGTGCCTCGCGGCACAACAGTTTTCAAGACTGCCGCCTTCGACCACTCGGCCATTCCTCCGCGCTCGGGCGACGGCGAGCCGGCCGTCGCTATAGACGATCATACCACAGCGGGCGCGTCGGAGCCGTGCTGCGTCATCCCGCCGTAGATCGCTGGTCGCAGCGCGGCTCTGCGCCGCACGCCGCAAGCCGCATGCGCAATTGCAAGGGACGTTTTCGATGCCTGAGAGGGCGGCGCTCCTCGTCCCTTGCTTTCGCGCAGCGCTCCCGCTGACGACGGGCTCGCGAGAGCGATCGTGTGCGGCTCTACGAGGCCGCAAGCCTCAACGCATCGGCGACCTTGCGTGCTGCGGCCGTGATCGTCAGGTCGTTCACATCGACCGTGAGCTCGGCGTAGTGCTCGTAAAGCGGCTTGCGCTCGTCGTAGAGCTCGCGCAGGCTCATGCCGATGCCGCCCTTGAGCACGACGCCGCGCTCGGCGAGGTCGTGCAGGCGGCCTTTCAGCTGATCGAAGGAGATCTGCAGGTACACCACCGGGCCGAGCGTCGCAAGGTGGCGCATCGCCTCGTCCGAATACACTGCGGAGCCGCCCGTCGCAATGACGCTGCGCTCGGCCTTGATGCCGCTCAAGATCTCGTTCTCGACGGCGATGAAGCCCTCCGGGCCCATGGAGTCGATGAGCTTCTGGAGCGTTTTGTCGCACTGGCTTTGGATCACGATGTCCGCGTCGATGAATTCGTAGTTGAGAATCTTCGCGAGCACGATGCCAAGCGTCGATTTGCCCGCTCCCGGCATGCCGATAAGGATGATGTTCGAGGCGGCGCCGGACGGCGCCTCCCCGCTTCGCTGGCTCTGAGTCTGGGCCATGGGGCCTCCCTTCAAATGGGAACTCTTATCTGTCGGTATCCACTATAGCAAACGGCCGCAAAGGCAAAGGGCGTGGGCTCCGCAGTCGCGGGAGAGGAAAACGGGCCGCCATCGAACGAGGTCAGGCAAGCAGCGCGACGGCGATCACGGCGGCGTCGAACGCGAGGAAGCACCCGATGAGAACCCACGCCGCAGGCCGGCCGAAATTGATCGTCCAGCCGATGCCGAACCGCTTGGGTAGAAACACGCTCGCGTCGTCGCGGTTGACGTAAAAGACGCCGAGCTTCCAGTGCCCGTCATCGTCGTCGGGCATCGCGTCGCCCCCCTGCATCCGCTTGAACAGGCGCGATCCGTTTTGGCCGTATACGACCGACAGCGCGACGGCGCCTACGACCGCGAGAAAGACGACGATGAGGATGGCCGCCCCCATCTGTCCGATCGTGAATACGCCGGCCGAGGAGAGCATGACCCCGAGGCCGACGCCAGCAGCGGCGACGATGCCGACAGCGAGCAGGTGAATGCTCTGCGCGCGGGCGAAAAGCCCGTAGGCGAGCGCGGAGGTGGCAGGGGCTCGGGGTTGGTCTCGCGCTTCGAGTGGATCATTGCCGCATGGCATCCGAGAAAGACAAGCCCCAACAGCGCCTCTACGGAAAGCGGAAGCCCGAACACCGACGCAACGGATTTCTCCGCCCATCTGTCGACGGCGCCGGAGAGGTCGGCGTGCAGGGGGACGAGGTCGGGCATGGAGGGGTAGAGCGCAGCTCCGAGCGCGAGCGTGGCGATCATGACCACGACGTAGGGCAAGTTCCACGAAAGCGAGATGGGCCTCGGCACGTCCCCCTCGCCGACGACGGCGACCCTCTCGCGGCCTTCTGCGGCTCAGCCCTCGGCCCTCTTGATGGCGGCGACCTTGCGGCGGTTGCGGAGCATGAGGGGAAACGACGCGACGGCCGGCCCGAGGGCTGCCGCGCACGCGACGACTCCGCCGAGGCCGCTCGTTGCAGCGTCCTGCCGGCTCGTATCTCCTGCGATCAAGAATCCGGCGAACGCGGCGAGGGCGGTGAAGGCCAGGGTGAGGGCGATCATGGTCGCCGCGTAGCGCCTTTTGAGCGCGGCAAGCCGCAGGTCGCTTTGGGCCGCGGAGGGCACCGTGACCGCGAAGCACTCGTTGCGGCGCGTAAGGTAGGACATGAATGAGAGGAAGAGGCCCAGCGCAAGCGTCGTGGCGGCGAACAAGCCTGCCGTTATGGTGGCGACCATGCCTATCCCGCCCCGAGCGGCGCGCCCGGCGCGCCCGCAGGCGCAGGGGCGGGAACCGGCGCGCCCGCCGCCTTCGTCGCGCCCAGGCGCCTGCCGTCCGCGTCGATCCCGAGCACGCCCACCTCGCGCCGCGCGCCCGCAGCGCCCGGATCGGCGAATACGCGCGCGGCCTGCGCGCGCGCCTCGTCGACGAATGCCTCTTCGGAGCCGCCCCGCGCGCAGTGCTCGACCGCGAGCCGGTATAGGTCCGCTGCGAGCTCTTCTGCGTCCGCCGCTCGCCGCTCCGCGCTCGCGGTCTTTCGGTAGTCCGCCACGACCGCCCCAGAGCGCCCGCGCATGAGGAGGTGACCCTCGTCGCGCAGCGCGGCGTATGCCTTGTTCACGGTGTGCAGGTTGACCCCGAGGTCGCCCGCGAGCGCGCGCACGCTCGGCAGGCGGTCGGCGGGGAGGAGCTCGCCGCGCGCGATGGCCGCGACGACCTGGTCGCGGATTTGCTGGTAGACCGGCTCGGGCGACATCTGGTCGATCCGGAGTATCATGCGGCCTCCTTCCGAGGGCGATGCCTCGTTTTGGGAAAGACTGTCTGTGTCACGGGAAACGCCGATCAATACAGTCCGGCCTTCAAGCCCCGTGCCGGGCGTCTGGCGTTAAGCCTCATCGACGCAGTTCGCTTCGCCTCGCTTCGGCCTCGAGCCCTAAGCATTGCGGCCTGGTGCGGATCCGGACGAAAGCAGTCAATCAGCGTTTCCCCTGCGACGCTTTTCGGCTCGAACCAATTCGCGCAGGGGATCGAGCATCGCGCTTCGCGGGTTGCTTTCCTCTCCGACGATCCGATCATATCATAGTTGTACTAGTACATATGGAATAAACGCAATAAGGATGCGAGGGCGAGACGGAACCGCCCGCCTCCCGCCTCCGCGTCGTACGGACGCACGGGCGCACGGAAAGGGCGCTGTGTCCGGGGTTGCTTGTTTTGGCATCAACGTGGTAGCATTTCGTGGCCACGCAGCGCCGTGCTCCCTCCGCTTCCCAGGTGCGGTGGCGGAGAGGCGGCGCGCATCGTTTCCGAATGCAAAGGGTCAGGGCGCGGCGGCAAAGCGCGGAGGCGGCGCGCTCCGCTCATACTGTCGGGATGGGTCTCATGGAAGAAAACGAAAAGACAAAGATGTCGCTGAAAAACCTCGCCGATCCGAGCCGCATATCGAAGTTTATGCAGTGGTTTCTGTCGGGCGTGCTGTTCGTTTTGGGCGGTATTCTCTCCGTGCTGCTGTTGGTGAGCACGTGGAGCCTGATCGAGCTCGTTTTCGTGACCCATACGGTGAGCGGCAACGAGATTCTCGGGGCGATCGTGACGTGGTTTCTGTATTTCGAGTTCCTGGCGCTTATCGCGAAATACTATCAGTCCGGCCTTCACTTCCCTTTGCGCTACTTCATCTACATCGGGGTTACCGCCATCGTCCGGCTGATCATCCTCTACCATGAAGAACCGATGGACACGTTGGTATTCTCCGTCGCGATACTCGTGCTCGTGACCGCGCTGTATCTCGCGAACACAAAGCTGCTCAAGCGGGAGTAGCCGCAGCTCCGTCGGCGGATCCGTGTCCGCCCAGGCGGAAGGGGCCCGCGCTGCGGCGAGGGCGCCCGCCGGCGCATCGGCCGTGCAGCGGGCTTTGCGGCTCTGATCGGAAACGATGCCTTCGTTTTCGTTTTCTTGGTGGGGAGCGCCCGCGCGCCGTCGCGCCGCGCGCCGCAGTGCCTTATCATAGGCGCTCTCCGTGTGGAGATCCCGCATATCTTCGATTTACAAAGCAAAGGAGGCCGCGCATGTCGGACAACGCGCTGCGGAAGATCGCGCTCTACGAGAACTTCAGATCCATCAATTCGGTCGACCCGGAGCTGTTCGAGAGCTTCGACGTGAAGCGCGGGCTGCGCAACGCCGATGGCACGGGCGTGCTCGCAGGGCTGACGAACATTTCGAACGTTCACGGCTACATCATCGTCGACAATGAGAAGTGCGCTGACGAGGGATGCTTGCGCTACCGCGGCTACGACATCTACGATTTGCTCGAGTCGGTTCCGACCGACCAGCGTTTTCGCTACGAAGAGATCGCTTATCTGCTGCTTATGGGCGAGCTTCCCACGCAAAAGGAGCTCGACCGCTTCGTCTCCGTGCTCGACGAGGAGAGAGAGCTTCCCGACGGTTTCACGGCCATCATGATCATGCGCGACACGCCTCCCGACATCATGAACGTGCTCGCGCGTTCCATCCTGTTGCTGTACGCTTACGACGAGCACGCCGAAGACCGCAGCGTCGAGCACGAGATCCGCACGGCGATCTCCCTGATCTCGCGGCTGCCGCGCATTATGGTGCTCACGTACTACGCGCAGCGGGCGAGGTACCTGAACGACTCGATGATCATGCACCGCTTCATTCCCGGCCAGTCGACGGCCGAAACCATTCTGTCGATGCTGCGCCCCGACCGCTCGTTCACGCCCGACGAGGCGCGCATGCTCGACGTCATGCTGTGCCTGCACGCAGAGCACGGCGGCGGCAACAACTCGACGTTCACGACGCGCGTGCTCTCCTCGGCCGACACCGATTCGTACTCCACGTACGCGGCGGCCATCGGGTCGCTGAAAGGCTACAAGCACGGCGGCGCGAACCATCAGGTGGTCGCCATGCAAAACGACATCAAGGAGCATGTGGCGAACTGGGAGAACGACGACGAGGTGGCGGCGTACCTCGCGAAGATCGTGAACAAGGAAGCCTTCGACAAATCCGGCCTCGTGTACGGCATGGGCCATGCGGTCTACACGATCAGCGACCCGCGTGCCGTCATCTGCAAGCGCTTCGCGGAAAAGCTCGCGAAGGGCACGGAATTCGAGGCCGAGTACAACCTGCTCACCGCGATCGAGCGGCTTGCGCCGGAGGTCATCCTGCGCGAGAAGGGCACGACGAAGGACATGTGCGCCAATATCGACATGTACTCGGGCTTCGTGTACTCGATGATGGGGATCCCGGAGGATCTGTTCACGCCGCTGTTCGCCTGCGGGCGTATGTCCGGCTGGGCGGCGCACCGCTTCGAGGAGATCGTGTCGGGCAAGCGCATCATTCGCCCCGCGTACAAGTCGACGCGCAGCGATTTCCGCCCCTACGTGCCGATGACGCAACGCAAGTAAGGCCGGCGCGGAGCAGCGCGGAGCGGAGTTCCCTTGCCTGCCGCGAGGGAGCTCCTGTACGCGACGGCAAGGCTTTCGAATTTTATAGGGGTTTTCGGGAGGTCGAGCCGACTCTGGCGTTGCGTGGCGGAGAGCGGGGGATTCGAACCCCCGACACCCTTGTTCTGGATCGCCAACGTCGACTTCGCCTATCAAGGTTCGCCTATCAAGGTCGAAGGCAGCCCGGCCTGCGCCCATTCTAGCGCTCTGCTCGTAAAAGTCAAGAAGAGCGGTTCTTTGTTGGTCCGGGAGCTGTACTGATGGGTTAATTCAGTATGATAAAATATGATCTAATAAGCAGAACTCATATTTAAACGTATTTGCTAAGACTTAATATGATAAATATGAGTTAATATGGCGACGCTGAGCAGTGACGAAGACCCTGCAATCAGCGCATCTATCAGAGCATTCGGTAAAGCCTATTTGTCTTATTAAGTATGATAAAATACGATTTAATAAGCAATTATCAGATTTAATCGTATTTAGTAGGATTTATGTGTTAAAATACGTTTTAACGTATTAAGTATGATCTAATAGGATAGGCCGAAAGGAGAGAGACATGAAGGTCACTACGATCGGCGCCATGAAGGGAGGCGCTGGGAAAACCATGATCGCTGTTAACATCGCGGCGGTGCTTGCGGAAACGTCGAAGGTGCTGCTCGTCGATGCGGACCCTCAAGCCAACGCCACTTCCGGCACGGGCGTCGATACGGCTTACGACCGCAAAACCGTCGCGGACGTGTTTGCGCAGACGCCTGAAAGCCCCCAGGAAATCGTCATCGCCTCGCCGATAGACGCCCTGCCGAACCTCGATCTGCTCCCGTCGTCGATCTTTTTGACGCAAACGGAGCTGCAGCTTGTAGCGCGCGGCGGGCGAGAGCGCCTTTTAGCGAACTACTTTGAGGATTACGAGGGGTTTTTCTCGCAATATGACCATGTGGTCATTGATACGAACCCTTCGATGGGTGTCATCAACCAGGCGGCGTTTTTCGCCGCCGACGCGATCGTTCTGGTCACAGATGTGTCGAACAACGGCCTGACCGGCATCGAGCTCTTTCAATTCCTTTGGGACGACCTTAGAGCTGCGATGCGCAAAGAGGACAACGTGCGCGCGATCGTGGTCAACAACGTCGACCGCCGCACGAATCTCTCGCGCGACCTGCTCGAATACATCGAGGGCGATGAGGACCAAGGCCCGCTCCTCGCCGCTCCTGCCGTGCCTTCCCGCGTCGCGTACAAGCAGACCGAGGTGCAAGCCCTCCCGATCAACGTATTGTATCGCGACAGCGAAGAGCACCGTCTTGTCGTCGAGCTGGTGAAGAACCTAAAGGCAAAGGAGGCGCTGTAGTGGCTAATTCTTTCAAGCAGGCTCGCTCGCGCGGGCAGCTCGCGCAACCGCTTACGTCCTCGGCTGCACCGAGCGCGAACGACGCTTCCGCAGATGAAACCAAAAGCGCGGCGAAGAGGCCTGCTAAGAAAGCGGCAGCTTCGGCAACTACCGCGAAGAAGGGGAGTCCTAGTAAGGCCAGCGAGGCAGGCTCGAAAAAGCGAAAGCCCGGACGACCGCTATCAGGCGACGACAAGCTTGCTCGAATCTCGATCACGCTTCCGGCTGACACGCTCGCCGAGATAGACGAGCTGGCGACGCACGAAATGAGGTCCCGCTCGCAGATCGTGTCGTTCGCTCTCCGGGAATATCTGAAGAACCATCCGAAGGGGTAAGTAATGGGCGTAAACAAAAACAGGGCTGGCAAGCCATGCGTTCTTTCGACGCATGCAAGGATGAAGGGTTGACAGATATGGGAAAGAAGCGCCACTCGGAGCAATCGTTTGAGCTTGACATCGACGCTGATTTGTCTCTGATGAACACCGAGTTCCTTAAGGCCATGTTCCTGAGGACATACGTCACTTCGAACAAGCTTGTCGGCACGCCGGGAAACAAGTTTTATTGCCTCGCGGCATCCTATATGGCAAGACCTACGGGCGACATCTACGAAATGGTCACCCTGTACGGCAAAGGCGAGCCCACCGCCGCCTTCCCGCGCCGCTTCGCTTTCGATCCCGACAAAACGTTTGACCTCAAAGCTTGGCATCCCGCAGAGCAGGACCTTTTCGCGGTGCTCACCGAAGCAAACATCGAAGAACTTGAAGCTTGCAAGGAGGGTTGGCAGCCGAACTTCCTCTTCGAGCTCGGGTACATGCCGGACGACGAAGTGCCTGAGTCTTACAGGATAGGCTGCTTGCAGCCAGAGAGCCCGCAACCGGATCCGTTTAGCTCGTAGAGGCTGCCAACGTATCGCAGCCTCCGCAAGAAACCCAATGACCGCTACCGAGTCGCGCGAGTCGAGCGCCGCGCTTACGCGCGGGAACCAGTGCGCGCTACGCTCTTTCTCATGCCTCGGGTAAGCCGCATACCGCACTCGCACGGAGTATCCCGCCCGGGGGTGTCTTCGCGCATGCTCAGCGCACGGCGTCTCCTTTCCTGCCTTTGGCCTCCTCACGCGCTAGGCTCAGACCGCCTCCGGCACGTTCGACCTTAGAGCTGCCGAGCTCCGTCGCCTGCCCGCCCGTATGAAGCTCGCGTCCGTTTCGCCCTGCAAGCAGGTAGGCGAGCTCGCTTCTCGACAGCAAACTGCTCATCCTCGGTGCTGCGTCTCTCAATGCCCCTCCTCGGTCGGCGCACTCCCCTCTAAACGTTGCCTCCTTCTGCGCAGGATCGCCGGCTTCGCCGTCCAGGCAAGGGCCCTCAAAACCTCCCCACACGTTTCGCTTCGCGAAGCCGCGCGCAGAGGACGGCGCGCTCCGCACGCCTTTTCGAAGGCTCCTTGCCCTCCCGGCTTGGCGCCGACGTATCGCGCGTCAGGAGGCACGCCAGAGGGGCGGCCTCAAGATTCCGAGGAGGTCGCAATGGATACTTTGAAGAACCGAGCGATCGAGGCGACGGCACGCTTCCTTGAGTGTCGCAGCTACGAGATCGTTGACCGCCCGCAGGACGGAGAGGCCGACATCGTTGCGCGGGACGCGCAGGAGGACGCCCTGGTCTTCGTCGAGGTCAAGGCTCACACGTCGCCCGGCTCTGGGTTCCCCGAAGCTGAGGTCAGCGACCGCGCGAAGCGGGAGGCCGGAGCGCTGACGTGGCTTCAAAGCCACCCCGAGACTGTGGACACGACGGTGCGCTTCGATAAGGTCGACCTGCTGATAGTCGCGTCTGATCGGGCGCTTGTCCGCCACCACATCAACTGCCTGGCGGTCGCCTGCTAGGCAGCGTCAGCGGCGCGGGATCCTTCCCGCGCCGCCTTGTCTCGCTCGCGCGAAAGCGGGGAGCCTGCGAGTAGGCGGGCTCTCTCTGTTTGCGCGCTTGCGCGCGCACGCTCTTCGCAAGGAGACTCATGCCGTCTCCTTGCAACCTCTGCGGCAGGGGGCTAAGCCCCCTGCACCCCTTTCTTGCCCCTCAAGCGCCGGGGAGGCTTTCCCGCCTGCCTCCCTCGCGCGAAGGGCCCTCAAAACCTCCCCACACGTTTCGCTTCGCGAAGCCGCGCGCAGAGGACGGCGCGCTCCGCACGCCTTTTCGAAGGCTCCTTCACACTCGGGCAGGCAGGCGGTAGCGGCAATTAGCCGAAGCAAGGCGAGCTTGCATTCGGGCAAGCCGAATCTCGATCTAGGAGGTCACTATGGGCAACCGAGCTGTCATCACCACCCCCGAGCGGAAGATCGGAATCTATCTTCATTGGAACGGGGGGCGCGACTCCGTGGAGGCGTTTCTTCGCTATTGCGAGCTGAAGGAGTATCGCACAGACTCGTACGGTTTCGCGCGGCTGTGTCAGGTAATAGGCAATTTCTTTGGCGGAACCTTGTCACTTGGGGTTATGCCGTACACTACAGACGCGCAGATGGACCCCGGCGACAACGGTATTTATGCCATCAAGGAGTGGAAGATCGTCGAGCGCCTGCGTACAAGATTCGACGAGGACGGGAAGCCCGTGGGCATGGAGTCCATCCCCGCCGACGACGAGCAGAGAGGCTACGACCTCGATGAAATGCTGAAGGAGATCGACGCGAGAATGCCGTCGCACGAACAGCTCGGCGAATACCTCGACGCTATCGAGATTCCCACCTCCGAAGTCAGGCTCGGAGACGAGGTGTGGATTCAGGAGGGCTTCGAGGGAGCCATGAAAGCCTTTGCCGTTATCGGCTTCGGCAGCGATTCGAAGGTCGTCAACGGGCGCGCGGTCGAAGGGCTTCCGTATGTCGATTCTATCGATAGTTGGAGAGACAACCCGGCGGGAAACATCAACAACTACATCACCGCCGAAACCGCCAGGATCAAGCCGAGGAAACCGGCTAGCTGACAAGAGGCGGGCAGAGACGGCCAGGGCGCTGTTCGCGCTCTGGCCGTCGTGAGCCGAAAGACTTGCGACGGCTGCGGCAGGGGGCTTCAAGCCCCCTGCACCCTCTTATCCCTCAAGCGCCGGGGAGGCTTTCGGGGGCGTGGGGGAGGGGCGCGCATGGGCTCGCTTGCCCGACCTTCCAACAGCCTACGGGTTTTTGTGAACCCTTCGGCTATTGAAAGCTCGGCTTCGCTGTGAGAGAGGTCGGTGAAGCTTTATTTCAGCATCTTTCACGGCCTCCCGCAAGGCTTGCGAGCGCCCGCGCGGCAGCGCGGCGAAAACCCGCCTGAAGGGTTTTCGAGCGGGGCCGCGAACCCTCAAGGCCCCCCTCCCCCTTCACTGCCTCCCACCCCCTCGAAACCCTGAAAAACGTATCCAAGGTTTCTTTCGGAAACCTTGCTTTCAGGCCCGCGAGGGCGCCTCTGGCGGCCCCTCCCCGGCCGGGGAGGGGTACGATCTGACTGCCCCGGCTCGGCCGGGCGGTCAGATCACGAGTGCCGCATATTGTATCACGGAAGAAAAAATCGAACATTCGTTCTATCTTTTCCGTGCTACAATATGCCCGACGATGCAATCGTCGGCTCGCCCCCGCGAAGCGCGGGGGATGGCGCGAGGCACGGCTTCGCCGTCCGCCCTTGAGCGAGCGCAGCGCGAGCGCTTTTTCGCTTGAGGGCGCGGCTTTTCAAGCCGGCGCGCCAGCCGGTCGGGCACTGC
>CAZBEP010000002.1:0-23253 GCA_964490925.1 uncultured Eggerthellaceae bacterium
CCGCGGGAGAGGACTCGCTCGAGACGGCGCGCTCCGTGCGGGGAAGCGCCGCTGCGGGAGCGGACGGGCTTTCGCGGGAGGGCGCCGCTGCAGGCGCGGACGGGCTTTCGCGGGAGAACGTTGCGGCGGGCGCGGGCTCGCTCGGGGCGCCGCGCTCCGCAGGCGCTTTGAAGGCCGATCCGCGCGCGACGGCGCTGTTCGTGTCGGCGTTTCTCGATGAGCTTATCGCCGGCGGGGTGCGCTCCGTGGTGGTGGCCCCCGGATCGCGCTCGACGCCGCTTGCCGTGATGGCGTATGAAGCGGAGCGCCGCGGCGTCGGCGGCGTGCGGGTGATCGTGGACGTCGACGAGCGCGGTGCGGCGTTCGTGGCGCTCGGCCTCGGCAAGGCGACGGGGCGCCCCGCCTGCGTCGTGTGTACGTCGGGCACGGCCGTGGCGAACCTCTATCCGGCGGTCATGGAAGCGGAATCGTCCCGCGTGCCGCTCATCCTGCTCACGGGCGACCGTCCGCTGCGGCTGCAGGGGCTCGGCGCTCCGCAGACGTGCGACCAGCTGCATGCGTTCGGAACCCATGTCGCGGCGTTTCGCCAGATGCCGCTCCCGTCGTCCGACGCGCCGTCGATCGCGTTCGCCCGCCAGGCTGCGCGCGAGGCGCTCGTCGCCGCCGGCGGGGCAGACGCATTCGACGGCGCGGCGCTGCCGGACGGGATGGAGCGCGGCATGCGCTTTGCCGACGCGCCGGGCGCCCCGGTGCATGTGAACTTCCCGTTCGAGGAGCCGCTCATGCCTGATCGCGAGGGGGGCGGGCTGTTCGCGGCGGGTCGTGCGGCGGGAGGTGCCGCGCGGCGGCGCGCGGACGGGTCGGGTGCGGAGTCGGTCGGCGCCGCGCCGCCGGCGTTCGTTCGCCCGCAGTCGTCGGCGGACGATCTCGCCTGGCGCATCGGATCCCTCGTCGAGCGCATGGCGGGTGCGCGCACCCTCGTGCTTGCCGGGGAAGGCGCCGTTCGCACGGAACGCGATGCGCGCGAGCTGATCGCATGGGCGGCGGCGCGGCACATTCCGGTGCTCGCCGATCCGCTGTCGGGTCTGCGCAGTTTTGCCGACGAGATCGTCATCGACGCATACGACGGCGTGTGCAGTCGGTCGAGCTGGCCCCGTCCCGATGTCGTCGTGCGGTTCGGCAGATGGCCGGTGTCGAAGAGCGCGACGCAGGCGATTGCCGCCGCGCAGCCGTTCGAGATCGTCGTCGACGAACGCGAGACGCGGGATTGCAACGCGATGACGGATGCGTTCGTCTGCTGCGCCCCGGGCGATTTCGTGCGGGCGGCAGGCGCTGCGACGGACGCGGGCGCAGCCGCCGCAGGCGCAAAGGCGCGCGCGTCGTTCGCAGCGGAATGGATTGCCGCTAATGCCGCCGAGACGAACCGCGTTGCGGCGGCGGATGCCGAAACGCTTTGCCTCGAAGGCCCCGTGGTGCGCGCGATCGTCGACGAGGCGGTCGAGGGGTCGTGCATCGTGGTGGCGAACTCGATGGCGATCCGCGCCTTCGACGCCTTCTACACGAAGCGAGACAAGCTGCTGCGGCTCTTGTGCAACCGCGGCCTCAACGGCATCGACGGCACCGTTTCGACGGCGGTGGGCGCGGCGGTGGCGTACGGAGCGGCGACGCTCGTGATCGGCGATCTGGCGCTGCTGCACGATCTGAACGCGCTCGCGCTGCAACGCGAGCTGCTAGGCACGGCGTACGGCGACGGGAAGCGGGCGGGTCGCGCGCCGAGTCTGTCGATCGTTGTGCTCAACAACAACGGCGGCGCGATCTTCGACATGCTGCCGCAGTGCTCGGACGACCCGTATTTCGAGCGGCTCTTCCTGACGCCGCAGGATGTTCGCCTGGAATCCGCAGCGCGCGCGTTCTCGGTGCCGCATCGGGCGGTTCGCACGATGAGCCTGTTCCGCGATGCGTATGCCGACTCGCTCGGGACGCCGGGCATGTCGATCATCGAGGTGCCGCTGCCCCTGCGCGGGGTGAAGGAGCGGTATGGCCGCTACCGGCAAGGAGCGGGCGGCACGTAGGCTATAGCGCGCTGACGAGGCGGTTCGCTTGCGCTGCGATGCGGGCGAGGTCGTCTGCCGTCGGCTCTCACGCGTCGGTTTTGAACGCGTCGGAAGGCGCTGAATGCCCGACGTTCGCGTTCTCGACCACCCGTGCTCCGAGGAGCTCGAGCGGCTTGACGAGGCCCTCGCGCACGTACGTCGTCGCAGACGTGCCGCTCACTCCGCTGATGGCGACGGGCGGCGGCGACGATGCGCGATGTGTCTGGCATGTCCGTCCTCTTTTGCTGCGGCGGGGAAACTCCGCCATAACAGAGGGGCAGCAGAACGGGCCGAGGGAGCCACGTATGCGCGCAGTTGCCCATGATCGCTTCACCGGCGGTCGGCCAATGCCTCATAATGGCAGGTGCGGCTCGTGGTGCGCGAACCGTGCAGCGGCTGCTTTGCGTCCGTCGCCATGCGGCTGGGCGCCGACACGAAAGGGGTTCGCTATGACTCGATTCGACTGGAGGCCGGGCAAGGCGTATCGCGAGATCGTCTACGAAACGCTGCCCGGCATCGCGAAGATCGCCATCAATCGGCCCCATCGCCGCAACGCGTTCACGCCGCTCACCGTCAGCGAGCTGTACGACGCGTTTTCCGTCGCGCGCGACGACGCGGAGGTCGGCGTCATCATCCTGACCGGCGCCAACCACGACGGACGCGACGAGGACCAGGCGTTCTGCTCCGGCGGCGACCAGAAGGTGCGCGGCAACGGCGGCTACGTCGGCGAGGACAGCATC
Source organism: uncultured Eggerthellaceae bacterium (assembly GCA_964490925.1). Classification (GTDB taxonomy): domain Bacteria; phylum Actinomycetota; class Coriobacteriia; order Coriobacteriales; family Eggerthellaceae; genus CAZBEP01. The sequence continues at coordinate 2,834 of CAZBEP010000002.1, forward strand.
CCGCGCCTCAACGTGCTCGACCTGCAGCGGCTCATCCGCGTCGTGCCCAAGCCAGTCATCGCGATGGTCAACGGCTACGCCATCGGCGGCGGGCATGTGCTTCACATCCTGTGCGACCTGTCGATTGCGGCCGAGACGGCGAGGTTCGGTCAGACCGGGCCGAAGGTCGGCAGCTTCGACGCGGGCTATGGGGCGGGCTACCTCGCCGCCATCGTCGGCCAGAAGAAGGCGCGCGAGATCTGGTACCTCTGCCGCCAGTACACTGCGGCCGAGGCGCTCGAGATGGGGCTCGTCAACAAGGTGGTGCCCTTCGCCGACCTCGAGGCCGAGTGCGTGAGCTGGGCGCGCGAGATGCTCCAGTTCAGCCCGACGGCGCTGCGCTTCATGAAGGCGTCGTTCAACGCGGCCACCGACGGCCTTGCCGGCATCCAGCAGCTCGCCGGCGACGCCACGCTGCTCTATTACACGACCGACGAGGCGAAGGAGGGCCGCGACGCGTTCAAGGAAAAGCGCGCGCCCGACTTCTCGCGGTTTCCGAAGTTCCCGTAGGGAAACGACGTTTCGTAGGGAAACGGTGGCGAAGCGCTTTCGCGCGCCCCTGCGTCGGGTCGCAGCGTGTGCGAACGTGGGTCGAAGAGAGCGCAGCGATCTGCGTCGATGAGACTCAAGCGCCAAAAGCGATGCGGCGCGGCGAAAGCGCGACGCGGAGCGGGCAATCCCGAGGGCGGGCGGAACGGATCCGCCGCCGTTTCCTTGAGGCAGGCGCGGCATACTCTCGCAAAAAGAGAGCCGGGCTCCGGCGAATGCGGAGCCCGGCGTGAGAGGCGGCGTGCGAAACTCGTAGCGTCACGAGGTGAGAGGCAGAGCCTTCTATTAGATAAGCACGCTTCCGTTTCCGATCATAGAACCGTGGGTCGATGACCGGAAACGCCGAGCGGTCGAGCGATCAAAAAACGACAGGAGTGAACGCTCGGCTTCGGCGCTGCGCGAGGCTATTTGCCGAAGCGCCCGCCCGTCGTCGGATAGCCGTAGATGCTGCCGTCCTTGATCTCCATCTCATCTTCCCACGGGAGGCGGTACTTGCCCGCAGCGAGATCTTTGACCCAGGTAAGACCGGCGTCCGACTCGCCGCCGGGAAGGGCGACGTAACCGCGGTGACCCAGGTTGTAGATGTTGTTCTCGAGACCCCAGGTGCGACGTGCTTGATCGGCCTGGCCGGGGAAGATCTCTCCGGTGACGATCTCCCACGGATTGCGATGGCCCTGAACGAGCACGGTGCCGTCGTAATTCGTGATCTGTCCCTCGCCGAAATAGTAAAACACGTTGTCGTAGCCAGCGAGGTTGACGGCCAGGGTGTACATGAGGTTGTGCCACGCGTTGGAGCGGTTCGTGAGGATCCACTGCTCGCACACCTGAGTGCTGTAGCCGGAGATGCGGATGTAGACGTTGCAGCCCTTGTAAGCCGCTTCGCGAGCGAGCTCGGGGATCATGCCGTCATGGCAGATGCACACCGCGAGCTTCGAGCCCGCCGGGCCGTCGCAAACGGGCATGCCGAGATCGCCGGGATACCACGGCTCAATCGGATTCCACGGGAAGAGCTTGCGGTATTTCAGGCAGATCTCGCCGTTCGGATCGATGATGATAGCGGTGTTGTAGGGGTTTTTGTCCGGATCGGGGTTGCGCTCCATGATGGAGAATACGCCGTAGATCCCCTCTTCCTTGCACGCCTGTCCGAAGGCGTCGGTCTCGGGGCCAGGGATGTCGCAGAGGAATTCCTCGGTGAGCCACTTCGCGGTGTTGAGACCCTGCGTGCTGTACTCCGGGAACACGATGAGCTCGAGGCCCGGATAACCGGCTTTCGTCGCATGCAGGGTGCGCACGATGGACTCAACTTGCTTGTCGATGTCGGCACGGGAGTTGACGATTGGGACGGGGAATTGGATCAGTGCGGCCAGAAAACCATTTTCCGGCTTGCTCATGCTACCGATGCTACCCATTGTGTCCTCCTATCTGGCGAGGTTTCTCCTCGCCCGTCGACGACGCGCAGTTTCTTTTTTGCTGCGCCTATCAGATCTGGTCGAGTCGTCGAACGGCGTCCCTCTGCAGGCGCGAGTGGCTTTTCAGGCTCGACCGGGATCCCGCTGTGTGGAGATGATCACAACGGAGGCGACGCTGCGGTGCGGCGTGCCGCGGGGTTGCGACACATCTCGGCTTTGAGAGAACGAACCGAGCAATCTGCTCGGCATGGAGCTAGTGCAGAGTCAGGATCTAGTACAGGAATTTCCACCAATCGGCAAGAAGCAAAAATCCGGGAAGCCAGCAGGTAACGATGCCGATGATCACCGTGTACCAGCCAATGAATTTGGGGCCGACCGTTACTTTCATCTGGGCGCCAGAGAACCAGTATGCCAACCACAAAGTTCCCCAGAGAAGCCAGATCACGCTAAAAATAGGGTCGCCATCCACCGTGAACGAGATATAGGCGCATGGCAGGGTGTTGATCGCCACGAACAGGCAGTACCACGCTTGAGGGCGCGAGTCGAGGCCAAACAAGTTGGTGCAGCCCACGAAAAGGTACGTGAAGCCGAACAGCATGTTCGTCGCGACGCCGAAAAGATCGTTGCCTATGCCGGCGGCGCCGTAGGTAAACACCGCGTATGCGATGTTGATGACGTTGATGACGACGAGCAGTCCGCCGGTGAAGAAGTTCATCACTGCCATCGCCTTCGGGTTCCATTTTTGAAGGGTTCCCACTCCGTTCATGAACAGAACGCAGCCGACGTAGAGCAATCCAAGTCCAAGAGTCACCCGGATTACACCTCCTCTCTCTCCTACCGTTTCGATTCGAATCTGGCCACTATGCGCATCCGATGCGCTTCGGATTATTCATGGATCATGAGGCCCTGTCAAGCAAAGGGGTTGCGGGGGCGCCTTCCCCAAAGAAGCCCTTGCAGCTCGAAAGGCCACCTATGAAAAACGCCTGTTCACATCAAGTTTTTGAGCGTATTTCACCCCGCTTTGAGAAGGGCTTCGAGCGACTTTTGCCCCGCCTCGAGAAGGGGTTGGAAGGACTCTTTCGGCGATTGATCTTCTCCTTTAGATGTATTACAATAGTAATACGTTATTCATTTTCAACGGGGGTTTTATGAAAGAAACCGTCTTGCATGTGCGCGTTGACGCAGAGCTGAAGTCGAATGCGGAAGAATTGTTCGAATCGATGGGCACGAGCTTGTCGGAAGCGGTTCGCATCTTCTTGAAGCAGTGCGTTTTGACCCAGCGTTTTCCGTTCCCCATTAGGAGTCTTGCGAAGAAGGGGGACGGGGCGGCCTTCGGCTTTCTCGATCTGTACGCGAAACCGGCTTCTCGCGAGGATGAGCGCGAGGCGTGGATCGCTTCTTTAGCGAGGAAACGATGATTACGATCATCGATGAGAGCGTCATTTTGCGCTATCTGCTACGTGATGACCGGAAGAAGGCGAAGCGCGCAAGCGAGATCATCGGGACGGGCCAGGCGTACTCCTATCCGGAGATCTTCGCTCGCGTTGCGGTCACCTTGCGCGACGTGTACCGCGTGCCGCGCTCTCTTGTCAGCGAAGCGCTTCTCACGCTGCTTGACGACGTGTGCGTCAGCGAGGAGGACGTCGTTCGCTATGCGACGCGCCTTTTCGGGGTGAGCATGCTCGACTACATAGACTGCCTGCTTATCGCGCGCAACCATCTCTACAACCACGAGATCGTTTCCTTTGAGAAAGCGCTTCTCAGAAGCGCCCTATAGGGGGCGCTGCGCGCCTTCGCCGTGGTATACTGGCAGCGCGGCCCGGGAAGGGCTTGCGGCATCCGATTGCATGATACGCATCTTTCAAAGTCGCCTTACTGCGGCGACGCTTCCGCGCTTTCGCGCGCTCCCACAGAAGGAGGGTACGCAATGGAGCTGCAGTCCGTCCTCGAGCAGACCAACGACCATCAGGTCACTTTTCGCATCGATCTTTCCCCCGACAACACAGAGACGCTCATCGACCAGTTCACGATCGCGCTTGCCTATCAGTACGGCATTACTCCGGACGAGGGGCAGTCTCTCGATGAGGCGGTGAGCACGCGGATCGGAAAGGAGGATCTCGACGCGCGTCTGGGGACCTCCATCATGGGGTATGTCCTGCCGTTTGCGGCTGAGGCCAGCGACGTCCAGTTCGTGGGCAGTCCTGCCTTTGCCGCCGAGAAGCCTCCCGCGCGCGGCGAGGGCTTCTCGTTTTCCGCCCTGTGCACGCTCAAGCCCGCCTTCGAGCTGTCCTCCTATGATCCCGTCGAGATCACCGTCCCGCCCCTCGAGGTCACCGATCAGGAGGTGGAGCGCTCTTTGGCGGCGCTTGCGCAGAGCAAGGCATACCTTGTCGAAGGAGACCATGCCGATGTGCAGCGCGGAGACGTCGTTGAGCTTAAGATCGAGACCTACCGGGACGGCGTACGCTGCGATCAGCTCTGTTCCGAAGGACGCACGTATACGGCGGGTTCCGACGCAATGCCGGCCGATTTCGATGATCGCATCTTGGAGATGTCTGCGGGCGATACGCGAACGATCGAATACGACGTGCCCGGATTCACGATAGACGAAAACTTCGAGCCGGAGGTGGAGCACTACGTCTCCACGGTTACGGTGAAGCGAATCCAGAGAATGGTCGTGCCCGAGGTGACGGATGAATGGGTACGCGAGAACCTACCCGAGTTCGGCGGGCGTGCGGATCTCGAAAAGGAAACGAGGAATTCCGTCCTTGCTCGCAAGACCTATGAGTATCGCCATTACAAAAACTTGCAAAGCTCGATCGAGCTCGCGAAGCGCTTTGTGGGTGAGATTCCCGACCTTGTGTACGAAGCCGTCATCGCCGACGTCGCGCGCATGTTTGACGAACAGCTCTCCGAGCAGGGGATGACCCGAGATGATTTTCTTCGTCAGCAAGGGCTTACCGAGCAGCAGGTCGAACGGCATTTTACGCATCAGGTTCACGAGCAGCTTGCGCGCCAATTCGCCCTTGACGCGGTGGCGCGCCATTTCGAGCTCGAGGTAGACGACGGGGATCTCGACGAATACTTCAGGACGGTCGCCTCGCCGGGCCTCGAGTCGATGGTTCGCCTCGATTTCGAGCGTAACGGCAAGATGCACGAGGCGCGCCTCTCGGCGCTCCGCCTCAAGGCAAACGATTACGTCACCGAGCATGCCGTCGTGCACATCGCCGAGAGCTGAGGCGGCGGCGGACACGAGGGTGGATGCGGGGGCCGGCGCACGGGGGTCGGCGAGCAGGGTCGGCGCGCGGGGCGGGGCCGTCAGCTCTCTTTGGGAGAGAGCGGTGCCGGAGCGCTGCGGCCTTCGCGTGAGCCCTCCTCGCCGATCCAGGGGATGTCGTCGAAGGACGCAGAGTTGCACAGGCGGTCGCACAGGTTTTCAACCGCCGTGCGGACCGCTGTCGTAAGCGGGTCGAAGAAAAGGGTGCTTGCCGGCTGCACGCCGATGAACACGACGCGCTCGGCCATCCCTTCGAGCCGCTCGATTAGGTAGGAGAGCGGGAGTGCGTGGGTGGTGATGAGGTAGTCCGTGCAGACGTCGCGCGCGCTCAGCCGCCTGACGGACCCCGCTTCAAGACCCATGTCCGCAGCGTCGACGACCACCGCCACGCGAGGGGCGATGCGCTCGATATAGCCCAGTTCATCCTCGGGCGTCTGGCCTCCGTCGACCACGACCCACCCAGGACTCGCGCGTCGCTCCATGAGCAGCGCGAGGTAGGGGCCTGCGGCGTCGTCTCCGCGCAGGACGCTTCCGACGGTCAAAAGCACGCGCTCAGTCATCGCATCGCCTTCCCATGATGTAGGACGATGCGTCTTGATCGACTTCTTCGAGGAGCTGGAAGAAGTCGGCGAGCCAGGCTATTTCGCGCATATACGGGTTTGCGTCCCTTCTCGTGAAGAGCTTTCTCGCGACTTCGCCGATAGCGGGACGTAGGAAGCGGAGATGGCTTCGGTCTATCTGTATCTCTCCGAACCTCATAATGCCTTCGAGCTTGTATCGCGCGGGTGATTCGGGAAGCATCTCGACAAGGGCGGCATAGCGATCAGAGGGGCACGAGAGCCTCTCGACGAAGCAATCCATGACTCCGGTATGGTGCCCGACGGACAGGGCGTAGTACAGTATGTCGGCGGCCTCGCGGGTGCTTTCCGGTTCCTGATCCACGATCTTCGCCGCCAGCTTGTAAAACACGACTCGAGAACTCATTCCCCTCCTTCCGCCACCTGCGAGAGCGTGAGGTCCCTCAGCTCTGAGAACACTTCGGCGCGGCGCGGATCGTCCTGGGCGGCGATGAGCGCGTCGATGCCGGCAATCGCGTCGTCGCGGCGCGCAAGCAGCGCTTCCATGAATTCGTCAACGAGGTCGCGCCCATAGCGGTATCCCGACAGCCGCCGCGCCTTCCGCTCAAGGGAGACGCGCAGATGGTAGGGGATGTCGGGGAAGCGCACGGAAGATCGCTCACCGCTTTCCTCGTGCGTATGGATCGCATGTCTTTTCTGACCGAGCAATCCGAGGGCGACAGCGAAGCCGTATACGGTCTGCGCGGGAGTCGGTGGGCATCCGGGGATGTAGAGGTCTACGGGGAAGAGCTTGTCGGTTCCGCCCCAGACGCAGTAGTTGTCGTGAAAGATGCCTCCGGTGCAGCCGCACGCGCCGTACGAGACGACGATTTTTGGATCGGGCGCCGCATCGTATGCGCGGAGGGCGGGCAGGCGCATTGCTCGGGTCACTGCGCCGGTGTACACAAGCACGTCGGCATGGCGGGGCGTCGGCACGACCTTGATGCCGAAGCGCTCCACGTCGAACACGGGGGTGATCGAGGCGAATATCTCGATTTCGCAGGCGTTGCATCCGCCGCAATCCACGCGATAGACGTACACCGATTTTCGGATGCTTTCGAGCAGCGTCGCCTTCGCCTTCGCGACGCTCTCATCTACGGCGCGCTGATCGAGCGCCGCCTGCAGCTGGATGGGCTTTTCGGCTTCGGGCATAGGATCATCCCCTTGCGTCGCGGGCGTGCAGGGCGAGTGCGTCGTAGAGACGCTTGCAGGTCTGGCACAAGCCGGATGCCTTACTGTCGGCGTGCGGCCCGTCGATGAGCCCAATGAGGCTCTTCACGTACTCTACCTCTTTACGCGGCGCGAAGAAGTGCCCGCACTGGGCGCAGCGGGCGAGCGCGTAGGTGCTGCTGTCCGTCAGGTCGGACTTCGCCGTCACAGCCAGCTCGAACTCCGGGGAGAGGGAGATGGCGCCGAGGGGGCACACCTCTTCGCAGCGTCCGCAGAAGATGCATCGGCCGTAGTTAATGGACCAGGTGATCGTCCCGCTGTCGAGGTCGGTCTCCATCTGGATGGCGTTCGGCGGACATGCGACGGCGCACGCGGCGCATGCAAGGCAGAGAACAGGGTCGTGCTCGGGTTTGCCGCGCACGTCTTTCGCCTGTTCAATGGGGGCGAAGGGATAGAGAGTCGTCGCGTTGCCCGTTCGAAGGATCTCTCTCAAAGTTTTCAGCATGGTTCTCTCCTTACCCGTCTTTGAGCGGAGAGCGCGTGCGGTTGCGGCAGTAGTTCTCGAGCTGTTGCCTCGTTACGACTTTCTGTCTGCGCTTCTTCGTGTCGATGATCGTCACGCGATCCGTGCACGAGTAGCAGGGATCGATGCTTCCGACAATCATGGCCGCATCGGAGATAGTGTTGCCTCGAAGCATAGATCGCAGCACCGGCCAATTGCTGTACGTGGAGGCCTTCGCTCGCCAGCGATAGCATTTCTGGTTGTCGCCCGTCATCGCCCAGTGCAGATCCTCTCCGCGCGGGGCCTCGGTGAATCCGACGCCGAAGCGGTGGGGCTCGTAGCTCCACGATTCGTTGAGGATGGGGCCGGCAGGCGTGTTTTCGAGCCAGTCCTCGATCATGTCGATGCTGTCAAAAAACTCCTCGATGCGCACGAGGGTGCGGCTTTTCACGTCGCAGCCGTCGTGGGTGCGAACGCGCGCGCTGACGGCGCGATACCCGTCGTAGGGATGGGTGAACCGTACGTCCCGGGCAAGCCCGCTGCCGCGCACGGTCGGCCCGACGGGGCTCCAGTCGCGCGCGACCGCCGGGTCGAGCCGGCCGATGCCGGCCGTTCTCCCTTCGAAGTTCGAGGTGGAGAGGAGCTCTTCGATGAGATTGCTCGCGCTGCTCCGCAGCTCTTCGAGCAGGCGCAAGGTTCCGAGCTTTTGCTCGGCTAAGATGTCGCGGCGAACCCCGCCGATGAGGTTGAGCCCGTAGGTCTTGCGCGCCCCGGTCAAAAGCTCGGCGAGGTTCATGGACTTTTCCCTCACACGGAAGAAGTGCTGGAAGCCCGTGTCGAAGCCGCAGAAATGGCATACCAGACCAAGATTGAGAAGGTGAGAATGAAGGCGCTCGACTTCGAGCATGATTGATCGTATCGTTCGAGCCCGCTCCGGCACGAAGATGCCGAGCGCGCTCTCGATGGACTCGGCGTATGCGACGGAGTGCGCACATCCGCAAATGCCGCAGATCCTGTCGGCGAGAAAGGGGACGGCATCGTAGGTCAGGCGCGATTCGGCGACCTTCTCCATGCCGCGATGCACGTAGAACATCCGGTAGTCTGCGTCGAGGATGGTCTCGCCTTCGACGAAGAGCCTGAAGTGCCCCGGTTCGTCCGAGGTGATGTGGAGCGGCCCTAAAGGGATGGTCGTGGTCGATCCCGGATCGGCATCGCTGAGGAAGGAGTAGTTCTCGAGATCGGAGGCGATCTGAGGGCGGTGGCGGTAGTCCATAGCGTCTTTTCGGAGAGGATAGAGTCCTTCCGGCCAGTCGTCGGGCAGCACGAGCCTGCGCTCATCGGGGATTCCGAGAGGGGTCAGGCCGAACATGTCGCGCACCTCGCGTTCTCCCCACATGCAGGCGGAAACGCGCGCCGCGACCGAATGGAACAGGGGTTCCTCGGGCGAGATTTCGCAACGCACGACGCAGATGCACGGATCGACGTCCTCCATCGAGAGTACGTAGTACAGGGCGAAGGCGCCGCAGAGAGGCCGTTCGTCATTGCCGACGACGACGGAGACCCAGCCGCCTCTGCGATAATACAGATAATGAACGACATCCGGAACCGAGTCGGCTTTCACCGTGATCGTCACCTGCGTGGGGGACTGCCATTCGTCGTTGACGAGCGCCCCGTGAAACTGTCGGCGAATCGCTTCGACGTGCGTCGAGCCCGCCCGCGTCGCCTTAGAGCCGTTTTTCCTGCCCATTTCCGTCTCTCCTTAGCCGAGATCGAGCATCGTATCGCTGAGCAGAGACGCTTTTTCGAGGCCTCCGCTGCTGTCCTGCATAACGATCACTGCGGCCTCCTCTATTCCGGACGCGAGGGGGGCGGGGGGCGCGAGCCCGAACCACAGCAGAAGCGCCGCGAAGGAAAGCTCTGGCACGAGCATCGCAGGGCCGACCTCGCGTTTTTTGACGCTCTCGGGAGCTTTTCCGAGCACGGATTTCAGGAAGAGGAAGGTGAATGCGGCTATGACGACGGTGAGCGCGACGCCGATGGCGACTACAAGCCACAGCAGCCCCGAGCCGACCCCCGCGACGAACATGCCGACCTCGCTTATGAAGAGGGCGAACGGCGGTAAGCCCGACAGGGCGAGCAGGCCGCAGCCGAGCAGCGTCGCCGTTGCGGGGGCGACGCGCACGACCCCTTGTATCTTGTCGAGGTCGAAGGTCTTGAACCGCATCATCACGTTGCCCGAGAGGCAGAACATGAGGGCTTTCGCGAGTCCGTGAAAGAGGCAGTGCAGCAGCGCGAACGCGATGCCGTGCGAGCCTCCGAAGCCGAGGCACACCGCGACGATGCCGATGTTCTCGCACGAGCTGTACGCGAGCTTCCGTTTGAGATCCGACTGCGCGAACACGCCGAACGCGCCGAACACGATCGATGCCGCCCCGAGGATCAGCATGATCGTTTGGGGGAAGGACGGGCCGACGGATTGGATCGCCACGACGTAGAATTTTATCAGCACGAGCATGGCGCACTTGGCAAGCACGCCGGACATGAGCCCGGAAACAGGGGCGGGCGTTTGCTGGTAGGCGTCGGGCATCCACGTGTGCATGGGGAATAAACCCGCCTTCGTGCCGAAACCTATGGCGGCGAACACGAAGGCGATGTGGATCAGCATCGGGTCGAAGGACGACGCATACGGGAGCAGCTTCGTCCAAAACACCGCGAGATGCGGGTCGGCCATAACGTCGGCTGCGTTCGCGTATACGAGCAGCGTGCCGTAGAGCCCAAAGGCTACACCCGCCGTGCAGACGATGAGGTACTTCCAGGCTGCCTCCATCGCCTGCTTCGTGCGATGCGTCCCCACGAGGAACACGGTTGCGAGCGTCGTCGCCTCGATGGCGACCCACATCATGATGATGTTGTTCGACGCGATCACGAGCAAAACGGTGAACACGAAGAGGTTGTAGAGCGCGTAGAAGCGCTTCACGCGCCGCTTATCAAGGCTGCCTTCTTCCTGCTCGAAATGCAGGTACGCGATCGAGCAGATGCCGCAGAGCAGCGCAACGAGACAGGCGAGTCCGAGGAACACGGCGCCGAGGGCGTCGATATGGAGCCAGAAGCCGATCGCCTCGACGTGCTTCGCTCCCATGAACACGCGCAGGATGATCGCGCAGCCGAACAGGGCGACGATAGCGAGCGAGGTCACGTGAACCGCCTCGGGAAGCGGACGCGGCGCGCGAGCGGGCAGGGCGAACAAAAGGACGCATGCGGCGATCGGCGCAAGCATCATGACCAGCATCATCGTGGAATCGTTCATGGTCTACCCCTTCAAGTCCATCAGGTCGCGCGAATCGAGAGTCTTTGCGATCCGACTGATTCTCACCACGACAAGCGCCATAACGAGCACGGCGAAGATGGCGTCGGTCGCGATGCCGATCTCAACGAGCTCGGGGGCTTTGGGCGCGAGCAAGGCAAGCGAGACATGGGAGCCGTTCTCCATAAGGCAGTAGCCGAATATCTGCTTGACGATGTTGCGCTGCAGGATGATGCACGTGAGCCCGATGAAGAAATGGGCGAGCGAAATGGCGAGCGCGGGCTTGACCTCGGCGACGCTCTCCAAATCGATGCCGTTGACCGCCGCAAAGCACACGAGCACTTCGATGGCGATGACCACGATGCTCCTGAATGCGGAGGGGCGCGCGAGGACGGGCTTGGTCTGCACGTCGAGTCTGTTCAGAAGCGCAAGCAAGATGACGGGGACAAGGACGACCTTCGTCACGAAGGCCGAAGCCGACCACAGGTACAGCTCCTGCGAATCGATCGCGCGGGCAAGGGATGCGAGCAGCAGCACGAGCACAAGAGACTGCATCGCGTAGAGAAGCGCCGCCTTTTTCGGAGAGCGCGCGAGCACCACCATCGTAGAGGTGACGATGAGGAATCCCCCGAGGATGTTGACCAGCGTGAAAGCAGACATTGCAACCACCTATCCCAACCGGGCTCTATCCCAACCAGGCTGCGGCCATGAAGCCGGAGCAGAGCGTGAGCGCTATGAGGATCGCGAACACGGCCGCCATCGGCGCCGGCAGGGGGCTTGCCTGCGCGACAGCCTCGGACTCCTCGCCGGTCGTGACCTTTCCCATCCACGAGAGGAACCAGGCGAACGACAGGAGCGATTCGAGGATGGCGAGCAGCACGATGGCCATGAGGGCGACCGACCCCGTTGCAACCTCGAAGCCGCCTGCCAGGATCGAGAACTTGCTGAAAAAGGGTCCGAACGGGGGTATGCCGCCGATGGCGAGCGCCGCAACGACGAAGGCCGCAGCGAGCAGGGGCAGCTTTTTCGCGAGGCCGCGAACCTTTGAGAGATACCTCGTTCCCATCGTGTAGCCGAGCGCTCCGGCAACGAGGAAGAAGAGCGTTTTCGCGAAGGCGTGGTTGAAGATATGGGCGACGCCCCCCTCCATCGCGAGGCCGGATCCGAGCGCGCCGAAGCCGAAGCCGAGGAACATATACGAAAGCTGGGCGATGGTCGAGTAGGCGAGCAGCCGTTTCGCGTCGTCCTGGGGAAGGTACATGAGGAACGCGAACAGCATCGTGACGATCGCTCCGATGATGGCGACCCATCCGACCTCGCTCGGCACGCCTTCGGCGCTCATGAGCGCACGGGCGAAGATATAGACGCCCACCTTCACCATCGAGGCTCCGTGCAAATACGCCGAGACGGGGGTCGGCGCCTCCATAGCAGAGGGAAGCCACAGGTAAAAGGGCAGCTGCGCCGACTTGCCCCATGCGGCAACAAGGATGGCGATGAGTACGAAGGTCTTACTGGCGACGGGAAGCTCGGCGATCGATGAGAGCTCGAAGGACCCGGTTTGAAGCAGCAGCGTCGCGGCGGCGCAGTACATTCCGAGAGACGCGAGATGGGTGATGATGAGCGCTTTCATGGCGGCCGCGCGGGACGTCGAGGTGCCGTAGTAGCCGATGAGCGACCACGAGCACGCACCGGTGATTTCGAAGAAGAACAGCTGCCCGACGATGGTCGAGCTGAACACGAGACCCGCCATCGCTCCGATGAAGGCGCCGAATACGGCGTAGAAGCGTCGTCGGTGCTTGTCGGGATGCTCCCGATTGCGTGCATCGAGATAGGAGCAGGAATATATCGTTACGAGCAGACCGATCCCGACGAAGGCCGCAGCGAGCAGCGTGCTCGTGCTATCGACGACGATTCCGAAGATCGTGACGGAGCCGATCTTCAACAGCGGCGCGGTCGCGGGCTGCATGCCGTTCGCGGCGAAGCCCGCAGCGGCGAGCAGGCAGCACAGAAGCGAGGCCCCGGCTGCGGCGATGCAGACCCATCGAGCCGCTTTCCGGGAGGCGAGCAGGACGACGAATGCGCCGACGAAGGGCACTGCGATTGCCGTGAGCGGCAAGACGGTCAGCAGAATCTCTCCCGTCATCTCAAACCTCCCTTTCGTCTAGATGTCCATCAAGAGAAACGCGAGGGACAGCACGGCGCACCCAACGACCATCCAGGTGTGTTGGGAGAACAGCTTGAAGCGCACGCGGGCGACCGTGTTCTCGATGAGCGCGCACACTGTGAAAATGACCGAGAGCTTGATGAGGAACGCCGCAGCGCCGATCGCAAGGGGGAGGGGTGTGAGCGATGACGCGCTGCCGAAGGGCAGGAAGACCGCTCCGAACAGCCCGATGACGACGATCTGCTTCAACGACATCGCGAGCTTGACGATCGCGAGCGAGGGGCCGGAGTACTCCGCGAGCGGGCCCTCCTGAAGCTCCTGCTCGGCTTCGGCGAGGTCGTACGGGAGCTTCGCCAGCTCCATATAGCAGGCGATGGCGCATGCAAAGAGGGCGACGACGATGGAAACGGGGGATGAGAAGGTTCCGCTCTGCACGGCGGCACCCATGTCGCCGAGGTTCGCCGAGCCGGTGGCCACCGCGACGGTGAACAGCGCGATGATGAGAGCCGGCTCGATGAGCGCCCCTGCGAGCAGTTCTCGGATGCCGCCCACGCTCGGATAGGCACCCGAGCTCTCGATCGCCGCCAGAGCAAAAAAGAAGCGCGGCAGCACGAACAGGTATACGAGCATGATGAAGTCGCCGACGAAGGGGAGGAGGCATGCGCGCGTCGCCATCGGGATGCCTGCTGCGAGCAGCAGCATCGTGGCGAGGAACACAAGAGGCATGACCCGAAACGCGATCCCCGCATCCCTCGTGCATATGTCCTCGCGCTTGAAGAGCTTGGCGAGGTCGTAGTAGTCTTGGAAAACGCTCGGGCCTTTCCGGGTGTGCATCTTGGCTCTCAGCACCCTGCTGACGCCCGAGAAGAGCGGGGCGAGTGCGAGTAGAGCAAGCGACTGCGCGACGGCGAGAAAGAGAGCGGCCATGATCATCACGCCTCTCCGATAACGACGGTCAGTACCAGAAAAACGACCAGAGCGACCACGACGTACGAGAGGTACACGCGATAGTCCCCGCACTCGACGCGCTGAGCAGCGCGGCTAAGCTTCGCGACGACTTTGACGATGCCCTCTACGAGGTAGGTGTCGGCGAGCGGTTCGAGGCGGCGCACGCCGCCGACGACCCGTTCGCAGAAGCCCAGGACAAGCTCTTTGCGAGCGCTTACGCGCTCTCGCAGATCGTATATGCGCCCATAGAACAGCTGCGTCGATGAGGCGAAGGAGCTCGTTGCGGGCAGCATCGAGGTGTCGGGGGCGTATCCGCAGTTCCACGGATCGTCCCGCACTCCCTGGCCGGCTCGCTTCCTGAAAGCGCTTCTGGCGGCAGAGGCGAGCAATCCGACGGCGAGCAGGACGGCTGCGACAAGCACGAGCGAGATCGCCGTGTTCCCCAGCGGATTGACCGCGAGTACGCCTTCGGCGACCGTGGCGGCCTCGCTCTCTCCGAGCGCGATCGCGGCAACGGAGGCGAACTCGGGGGCGACCCACGACGCTCCCAGGCCGAACGCGACGCACGCGCCCGCGAGCACGCCGTTGGCGAGCAGCATCGGCAGCGGGGCTTCGCGTGCCTTCTGCGCCCGCTCCGTGCGGGGGCGGCCGCAGAAGGTAAGGCCGTAGGCTTTGACGAAGCACACGACGGCAAGCGCGCCGGAAACGGCGAGGGTCGCCGCCGCGATGACGGCAAAGCCGCGCGCCGCCGAATCGGCGAGGAAGGAGAGGTCGAGCAGCGCTTGGAACGTGTACCACTCGGACGCGAATCCGTTGAGCGGCGGGATGGCGCAGATCGCGACGGATGCGACAAGGAACATCCCCGCCGTTTTCGGCATCGGACGCGCAAGTCCGCCCATCTCATCAAGCATGCGGGTATGTGCTCGGAATATCACCGAACCCGCCCCGAGGAAGGCGGCGCTTTTGAACAAGGCGTGGTTGACCGTGTGGTACAGGCTGGCGAGCAGGCCGATGCTTGCGACGATCGGGGCTTCGAGCGCGTTTGCGGCAAGCGAAACCCCGATGCCGAGCAGGATGATGCCGATGTTCTCGACGGTGCAGTAGGCAAGCGTTCGCTTCAGGTCTCGTTCGGCGATCGCGTAGACGATTCCGCAGATGGCCGACACCGCGCCGAAGATGAGGATCGCAAGGCCCCACCAGAGCTGCGAGTTGGCCGGGCCAAGCAGGTCGAAGGCGACTTTCACGATGCCGAACACGCCTATCTTCACCATGAACCCCGACATAAGGGCAGAGACGTTCGAAGGCGCCGCAGGATGGGCAAGCGGCAGCCATGAGTGGAACGGAACCATGCCGGCCTTGATGCCGAAACCGATGAATGCGCAGACGAACACGACGGATGCACGCGCGGGCGAAAGCTCGGCGGCGCGGAAGGACTCGAAGTCAAAGGAGCCTTCCGTCGCCACCACCATGATGAGGAAGGCGATCATGATGAGCAGGTAGCCGACGTGCGCCATGATAAAGTACAGAAGCCCGGCGCGCAGCGATTGCGGCGACTGCTCGAACACGACAAGGAAATACGAGGAAAGCGACATGAGCTCGAAAAATACGAGGAACCAGAACGCGTTGTCGAGCGAAACGACGAAGGCCATCGACGCGACGAAGAGGTTTATGAAAAATCCGAGGCGTCCGATTCCCTTTCCTGCGTATTCGTCGAAATACGACATGCCGTATATCCAGGCGCAGAGCGAGAGCACGGAGAGCGCGGCGAGGAACAGCCCGGAAAGAGGGTCGCAGCGTATCGAGAAAACGGCGAACTCGATCGGGGTCGGAAAACGGACGATGGATGCGTGTCCGAACAGGGCCAGGGTTCCCGATCCGAACAGCGCCGCAGAGGCGGCGATGCCGAACAGGCAGCCGACGAGCTGGGCGATTCGCTCTCGCTTGGAGCAGAGCAGCGACAGGACGGCTCCGACGACCGACAGGCAGCCTGCGGCAAAGAGCAGCGCAGCGCTCATGCTGACCTCCTTGGCTCGGGTTCCCCGGCGCGAGACGCGTCGAGTGCATTCGCCACGCTCACGCGCTTGACCTGCAGGTCTTGTCGGAGGGCGTGTCGATCGACGACGCGAAGGGCCTTGGTCGGGCATACGGATATGCAGCGGGGCCCGTCGGCCACGCTGATGCACAGATCGCATTTCACGGCGCAGGTTGCGACGCCGATCTCCCATTTCAGAAGCGGGGACAGCGAGCGCGCTTGCGTTGGCGTTTCGAAGGCGATCCCCGCGACGCCCGCGATAGGCGTGCCCGAGGGATGGATTGCTCCGTAGGGGCAGGCTATCGCGCACATCCGGCATCCGATGCAGCGCTGCTCATCAACGAGCACCGCCCCGTCGCTTCGATGCAGCGCGGCGACGGGGCATACTTTCAGGCACGGTGCGCTTTCGCAATGATGGCAGGTCAAGGCGGCCGATACATCCCGCGTCTGCACGACGACGATGCGCGTCGCGCGCTGCCTCCCTGCTCGCTCGTGAGCCTCGGCGCAAGCAGCTTCGCAGGTCTTGCACCCGATGCACAATCCGGGACTCATATCGATGAAGCGACTCACAGCTACCCCCCGTCAGCTCCCGTTCGCAGTGTGTTCTTCCGGCAAAGCCTCAGCACGCGCGGGGCGCGCCGGGCTCCGTAGAGCGCCCTCTTACGCGTTCTGGGGCGCTGCTTCGGCTGCCAGGCGAGCTTTGAGGTCGTTGTAGAGGATCTGGACATGGCGTTCCGCCCACAGCTGGTCTTCGATGGCCGCGACCTCGCAGGCGCTGTACTTGTCCTCGGGCGTTCCCGACAGCGGATCGGTTGCGTGGAGCGTGAGGTCGTTGCATTTTCCGATCCACCATTGGTAGGTCATGTACACGGCGCCCTTGTTGATCCGCTCATCGATGCGAGAGCGCGAGATGGTTTTGCCGCGCCGCGAATACACCCAAACGAGAGCTTCATCGCGCACGCCGCGCGTTTCGGCATCGGCGGGGTTCATATGGATGTAGCCGGGTTCGTCGGCAAGCTGCGCGAGCACCTTGCAGTTGCCCGTCATGGAACGGCACGAGTAGTGTCCGACCTCCCGCACGGTGCAGAGCACGAGCGGGTAGCTGCCGTTGGGCTCTTCGGTCGGGTGAATCCAGTCGCTTGTCATAAGGCGGGCTTTTCCGTCCGGCGTGTTGAAGATTCCTCCGAGATACAGATCAGGCGTCCCTTCGCCGTCGATATCGGGAATCGGCCACTGGGCGTAGCCGAGTCCCTCCATGCGCTCGTACGTCGCCCCATAGAAGAGCGGGCAGAGTTCGCGAACCTCATCCCATATCTCCTTCGTCGAGCGATAGCGCATCGGGTATCCCATGCGCGTGGAAAGCTCTTGGAAGATCACCCAGTCGTGCTTGCACTCCCCCTTGGGCGGAACAGCCGCCGTGAAGCGCTGGAAGCTTCGATCTGATGCGGAGTACACCCCGTCGTGCTCGCCCCACGACGTCGCCGGCAGAATCACGTCGGCAAGCGCCGTCGTTTGGGTCATGAAGATGTCTTGGCAGATGAGCAGGTTGAGCGACCGAAGCGCCCTTTCCATCTCGGCGGCATCCGGCTCGGTTTGAAGGGGATCCTCTCCAAAATTGTAGAAAGCCCTGATCCTGCCCTCTTTCACGGCGTGGGGCAGGTCGGTGAGCTTATAGCCCGGCTTGGCGGAGAGCTTGTTTGCGGGGACGCCCCACGCCTTCGCAAACTTCTCCCGGACGGCGGGATCCTCGACCTTCTGGTAGCCGGGGAACAGGTTCGGCAGCATTCCCATGTCGCAGCTGCCCTGCACGTTGTTCTGGCCTCGAACGGGCGCGAGGCCGCAGTGGGGCTTGCCGATCTTTCCCGCCACGCAGGCGAGCGCGGCGATGGCGTGAACGGTGTGCACGCCCTGGCGCTGCTGCGTGACCCCCATGCCCCAGCCGATGATGGATGTCTCGGCGCTTGCGTACAGGTGCGCGGCGGCACGGATGTCGGAAGGATCGACCCCGACGATGTCGGCGACAGATTCGGGCGTGTAGGACTGCACGATGTCGAACCACTCCTCGAACCCGGTCGTATGTGTTTTCACGAAATTCATGTCGGCGAGGCCGTCCTCGACGATCACATGGGCCATCGCGTTCAGGAGCGCTACGTTGCTCCCGTTGTTGATCTGCAGATGGATATCGGCGATGCGCGCCGTCTCGATGACGCGCGGGTCGCATACGATGATCCGCGCGCCGCGCTCTTTCGCGTTGACGATCCGGCGTGCCACGATGGGGTGGCTCGCTGCGGGGTTGTAGCCGAAGAGCATGATGCAGTCGGCGTGCTCCATGCCGGGAATGCTCACGCTCATGGCGCCGCTTCCCACGGTGTCCATCAGCCCGATGACGGAAGGCGCGTGGCAGGTTCGCGCGCAGTTGTCGATGTTGTTGTTGCCGATGCAGGCGCGTGCGAACTTCTGCATCACGTAGTTCGCCTCGTTGCCCGGCCCCCGTGACGATCCCGTGAGCATGACAGATTCGGCGCCGTGCTCCTGGATGATGTCGAACAGCCTCGTAGCTGTGAAATCGAGCGCTTCCTCCCAGGTAACGCGCTCGAGTTTCGCGTTCTTCCTCCGGCGTATCATGGGATGGAGAATGCGTGGCGTCAGGATCTTCGTGTCGTTGATGAAGTCGAAGCCGCACATCCCTTTGAGGCAGAGATTCCCCTCGTTCGTGACCCCGTTAAGCGCTTCGGCGCCGACGACCATGCCACCGTCGACGACGAGGTTCATCTTGCATCCGGCGCCGCAGTACGGGCAGACGGTCATATGCTTCTCCATAAGGCGACTCCTAACGTAGCGTGGCCTGCACCGACGACGCGCGCGTATGTTCGCTCGTAGCTGCTCTCGCGCGCTTTCTTTTCGCTTCCTCTGAAAGAACCGGTTCGTCTACGACGAAAAGCCCTGCAGTGGGGCATGCCTCGACGCAGGCGGGATTGTCGTTGCGGTCGATGCAGAGATCGCATTTGATGACGACGGGTTCGGTTCCGGAGTCGAAGGAGAGGCCGCCGAAACGTATGCGCTTCGGGTGTGAGCCGATGGATATGGCTCCGAAGGGGCACGCGAGCATGCAGCTGCAGCAGCCGATGCAGCACCCGTCTTTGACGGCAACGCGCCCCTTGTCGTTATAAAGGCAGCTTGTGGGGCAGGAGGCGACGCAGGGCGCGTCGATGCAGTGGCGGCAGCCTACCGGCATCGACACGGAGCGCGTCGCGACAAGCTCAAGGCGCGGAGCGGCCTTGGCTTGATCGGAGCTGTGAGCTGCGAGGCATGCGGCCATGCAGGTCTTGCATCCTATGCATCGATCTGGATCGGCGTAGACGAATTTCCTTCTGACCACCTGGTTCTCCCTTCCTGGTAGTTCTGATAACTTTTGACGCGCGCTCGTGTGAAAGGGCGTGGACGGGAACGTCAAGGAAGCGGGCGGCGGGAACGGCGTTTGCGCAGATCGCTTATGCGGGGAAGTCCCTCAGACAGGCAATACACAAAATATTCATAACTCCCCCCTGCAATGCTGAATATATAAGCAGCTTTGCAGGCTGCTTGTCAAGCGCGAGACATCAGGGGCAAAGCGAAGGTGCATGCTATTGTTTTTGCAGGTGAAACTATTTTTTGAGAACCTTTGAGTTCGGAGTCAATCAAAGGAGCCCAGGCTTGCATCTGCGGTTTCCTGAAAAAGCGTCCTTCTCAGAAGGTATAACGTATGTAATACATTTTTTGCATTCAACTTGTCTTTTGCCGAGGAGGGGAAGAAAAACAGCGTCGTATCGCTCACGAGAGCGCCTGCATCGAGCGGGATGCCGCCCGCCGAAAGCGTACGGCATGCCCGCGCACCTTCTTTCATTGTGGTGTGCCGGGCAGGGTGAGAAGGGTTCGTCGGGGACGGGCGGCGCCGTGCGTCGAGGATGGCGGCGCCGTGTGTTGGGGATGGCAGCGGTCGAGCGCCGTCGCTTCTGCTGCGATACAGGAGGCAAAGACGACCGCAGCGCACGGAGCTGCGGCGCGAAAGGCTGCGATGCGAGGGTAGGCGATGATCGAGGCGATCGAGTGCTTAGCACGCGAGGCGCCGGAGGGCGAGTGCTTCCGGTTCGTCGACGCGAACGGGTCGTGCGCGAAGGACGCCAGGGGCGCCAGGGGTGCCAAGGACGCCAGGGGCGCCACGGGTGCGAAGGGAGCCGCCGGTTCGAGTGCCGTGCTTTCTTGGGGCGACCTGCGATTGCAGGGCGCGGCGACGGCACGGCTGCTGGCGGAGCGCGGCGTGGGGCGCGGAGACGCGGTGGCGCTCGATGCGCCGAACTGTGCGGCCTATCCTGTTATGCTCGCGGCGGCGGCGTACGGCGGGTTTGCGCTCGCGACGCTCAACAACCGGC
>CAZBEP010000002.1:23353-25469 GCA_964490925.1 uncultured Eggerthellaceae bacterium
ATGCTCGCGGCGGCGGCGTACGGCGGGTTTGCGCTCGCGACGCTCAACAACCGGCTCGCGGACGCGGAGAAGCGCGCACGGCTCGAGGGGCTTTCGGGGACGGGAGGGCTGCGCGTCGCGGCGGCGCTCGACGAGGCGGCGCTTGCCGGCGTGGCGGCGGAGGCGCGTGCGGCGCTCACGGGCTCGGGCGGCCGCGCGCGGGCGGCGCGGGATGCCGCAGCGGCCGCCGGTCGCTTCGACGGCGGTGCGCCGGCGGTCGTCATGTTCACGTCGGGGACGACGGGGCCTTCCAAGGCGGCAGTGCTCACGTGGGACAACCTCTGCGGGTCGGCGCGGGCGGCGAACGAGGCGCTCGCTTGTGCGGGCGTATTCGGAGGCGCTGCGGGCGCGGCCTCGGGTGCAGAGGACGCCGCAGGCGCGGGCGCAGAGGCCGCTACGGGCGTGGGCGAGAGCGCGGGAGAAGGGGTCGCGGCGGGCGAGGGAGCTGCTGCGGGCGAGAGAGCCGCGACGCTTTGGCAGGCGGCGCTGCCGCTCTACCACGTGGGCGGGCTGCAGATCGTCGTGCGCAGCGTGCTCGCAGGCCGGCCGTTCGTGCTGTATCGACGCTTCGACGCGCCGCGCGTGCTCGCCGACGCCGCGCGCTTCGGCGCGACGCACGTCTCGGTGGTCGACAAGACGCTGCGCGATCTGCTGGACTGCGCGGAGTCCGACGCCCGTGCGGCTGCGGCGCTTCGGGCGTACCGCTGTATCCTGCTCGGGGGCGCGGCGACGAACCCGCGCACGCTCGAGCGGGCGCGAGCCGCCGGCGCGCGGGTGTGCGCGAGCTACGGCATGACGGAGACGTCGAGCGCCGTCGCGGCGTCTCCCATCGGGGAAGCCGTGCGCGCCGACGGGGCGCTCCCGCTTGCGCTGCTGCCTGGGTACCGCGCGCGCATCCTCGACCCCGATGCCGACGGGTTCGGGGCACTTGCCGTCGCGGGTCCCGGCGTGATCGAAGGCTATGCGAACGCCCCGTGCGAGCGGACGGCGGACGGCCTGTTCGTCACGGGCGACACGGCGGCGCTCGTCAACGGGCGGCTCGTGCTGCGCGAGCGGACGGCGGATCTGTTCGTCTCCGGCGGCGAGAACGTCTACCCGGCGCAGATCGCCGCCGAGCTGCTCGCCGTCGACGGCGTGGCCGACGCGCACGTCTTTGGGGCTCCCGACGATACGTGGGGCCGCAGGCCGGTCGCGCTCGTCGAGCGCGACGGCTCCGAGGCCGGCGCGTCGCCGCTGCTCGCGCGTCGCGTCCGCGAACGCTGCACGGAGCGGCTCTCGCGTATCTCGCGCCCCGATCGCGTGATCGCCCTCGACGCGTTCCCGCGCAGCGGCATCGGCAAGACCGACCGCCGCGCGCTCGAGCGCCTTGACGAGCGGCGCATCGAGATAGCCGACGTGCGCCTCCGCTCGGTCACGCTGCCGTTCCTACGCCCATTCGCCACGGCGCGCGGCGTGCTGCGGGAGCGCGAGTCTCTGTTCGTCGAGGTGTGCGATGCGGCCGGTCGCACAGGCGTCGGCGAATGCGTCGCGTTCGGGACGGACTGGTACCTGCCCGAGACGCTGCCCGAGGACGAGCGCGTCATCCGCGATGTGATCGCGCCGTACGTCCGCGCCGAGGCGTTCGCGCATCCGCGCGACGCGTACGCCGCCCTCGCCGCGCTGCCCGATGCCGCGCCGTACCCGATGGCGCGCGCGGCGATGGAGATGGCGCTGTGGGACGTGTACGGGCAAGTCGTGCGCGAGCCGCTGTGGCGCCTGATCGGGGGCGTTGCGGCATCGGGCGCGACGCATCCGGCCGTGCCTGTCGGCGCGGTCGTCGGCATCGGGTCGCTCGAGGAAACGCTCGCCCAGGCGCGCGCCCTTGCGGCGGAGGGATACCGGCGCGTGAAGCTCAAAGTCGCCCCGCGCCGATCAGGCGACGATGCGGCGGCGCGCGTGCGCGCCGTGCGCGAGGCGCTGCCCGATATGGCCGTCTCGCTCGACGCGAACCAGAGTTTCGCCGAAGCCGATCTCTCCGAGCTGCGCGATCTCGACGGACTCGGCGCGACGTGGATCGAGGAGCCGCTTCGCTTCGAGG
>CAZBEP010000002.1:25569-29153 GCA_964490925.1 uncultured Eggerthellaceae bacterium
CGCTTCGACCGCCTCGCCCGCCTGCAACGCGAGCTTGCCACGCCCATCTGCCTCGACGAGTCGTTCTTCACAATCGACGAGGCGCGCGCCGCTCTCGAGCGCCCGGAGCTGCGCTGCTTCGCCGTCAAGATCGCGAAGTTCGGCGGCATCGCGGGCGCGCTCTCGTTCGTGCGCGAAGCCCTCGCCGCAGGCGCGCGCGTGTGGATGGGCGGCATGTACGACACGGGCGTCTCGCGCGCCGCTCATGCCGCATTCGAAACCCTTCCCGGAATCGAGGATCCGGGCGACCTCGGCTCGGTTGCGCGCTACTTCGGCTGCGACGTCGCCGACCCGCCGCATGTTGCCGAGCGCGGCCTTGTGACGCTCAACCGCGACCGACCCTACGGCATCGGGTGCGAGCTAGATCGCTCCGTGCTCGTCGAATCTCGCATGCGGTAGGCGACTATCCGCCCTTGCGCATCTCGCGCTTTTCCATGTAGCTTTTCATGGCAAACTGCGTGATGCCGGATCGGTTGATGACGCCGATGATGCGGCCGTTGTCGACGACGGGCACCTTCTTGAGATGGTTTGCGCCCATGATGCGGCAGATATCGGAGAGGTCCGCGTGCGCATCGACGGTGATCACGCTTGTCGTGCGCAACGACATCACGTTGAGGTCCAGCACGCTGTCGATCTTTTCGCTGAAATCGGCGTGCTTCCCGACGGCCGAACCCATGATCATCATGATGGGATCGACGAAGGTCTTGTCGTGGCGCGAGAGAGCGCGCAGGACGTCCCCGTCGGATATGACGCCGCAGACCATATTCTTCTCGTTCACGATCGGCACGGTGCTGACGCCGTGCTTCACGAAGGCGCGCACTGCGTCGGCGACGGTTGCCGTCGAAGGCACCGTGTACACGTCGCGATGCATGATCGCCTCGATGGCGATTCGGCGCTCGTTGGCCGGGTCGGCGTTTTTCGCGTCGTTGGGCCTGGTTCTTACCATGGCGATCACGATGACCAAGGCGGCAAGGCATGAGAACGCCTGCACGCCGAACGCGGCGTTGATGCCGACCATGCTCGATTGGATCTGCCCGAGGGCTTCCACGTTCATGTCCCTGACGATCGAGTACACCGACACGACCACCGCCGTTCCGAGCGAGCCTGCCACCTGGCGCAACGTGTTGTTCACGGCGTTGCCGTGGCTGATGAGCCTGTTGTCGAGCGCGTTCATGCCCCAGGTGGTGACCGGCATGTTCACAAGCGCCATCGAGAAGTTGCGAAGCGCGATGATGGCGCAGAACGCCACCATGCTCGTCGACGTGGAGAGGAAGAGCGCAAGGGAAAGCGTCACGAGAGCGAGAATCCCCGTGCCCGTGATGACCAGGCGCCGAGGCCCCCTCTTGTCGAAGATGCGTCCGGCGATCGGCCCTGTGACGCCCATGACGATCGCGCCCGGCAGCATGACGAGGCCCGAGACCGTCGCCGACTGCCCGCAGAGATCCTGCACGTAGATGGGGATGAGCACGGCGTTCGCCATGAGGGATGCCTGCACGATCATGGTGATGGCGGTTCCTACGGCGAAACGGCGGTTGGCGAGCACCCGCACGCGCAGCATGGGGTTTTCGCTTGTAAGCTGGCGCCGGAAGAACACGACAAGGACGGCTGCGCCGATGACGATCGGGACGAATGCCGTCGGGGTGGGCCCGTATGAGCCGATCGCGCTGAAGCCGAAAAGCATCGTGCCGAAGCCGAGCGTGGAAAGCGCGACGGAGATGCGGTCGAGGGAGGAGGCTTCTTTGTCGCTCTCTTTGAGCTTCACGAGGAAGGCGAGCGAGAACACGACATCGGCAAGCGCGAGTCCCGTCACGATGAAGAACATGACGTGCCAGTTCAGGGAGTCGACGATGATGCCGCCGACCGTCGGGCCGATGGTCGGCGCGAAGGCGATGACGACGCCGAACCAGCCCATGGCCGTGCCGCGTCGCTCGACGGGGAAGGAGAGCAGCATGACGGTCATGGTCATCGGCATGAGGATGCCCGCGCCTGCCGCCTGCACGAGGCGTCCGATAAGCAAGACGGCGAAGCTCGGCCCCCAGCCTGCAAGCAGGCTGCCGGCGGCGAAGATCGACATGGCGGACAAGAACAGCCTGCGCGTGTCGAAGCGGTCGGTGAGGTAGGCGGTCACGGGGATCATGATCGCGTTGACGAGGGTGAACCCGGCCGTGAGCCATTGGACGGTCGAAGCGTCGACGCCCATGTCGGCCATGATGGAGGGAAGCGCCGGCGTGACGAGCGTTTGGTTGAGTATGACGAGAAACGTCCCCGAGACGAGGACGGCCAGCGTGAGAAACTGCTTGCGCGTGAGACCCACTGTGCCCTGCTTTCCGAACATGATGTGCTGATTGCCGCTTATTTCGCCGTATTTCGGTTGCGTTATCTGTTGACATCTTACGACGTGCCGGCCTCTTTGCAATCAAGGGCTCGCAGAAAAACGACGGCGTGCTCGTATATCTCGGGGGAAAACAAAGGCGCGCGGTTCTCCTCCTCTATAATGGATGCCTGTTGACTTTCAAGGAGGATGACGCTCTACATTATGAATATCGCGGTCAGTCTGCTTCTCGTCGTCGTGTTTTTGCTGATGAACGCCTTTTTCGTGGTCGCGGAGTTCGCCCTCGTGCGCGTTCGCCGCTCCCAGCTCGAAGTGGCGATCGAGGAGGGAAAGCCCGGAGCGCGCGCCGCCAAGGAGATCGCCGACGACATCAACGCCTACCTCTCCGCCTGCCAGCTCGGCATCACGCTCGCCTCGCTTGCCCTCGGATTCCTCGGCGAGCCGGCGTTCTCCGCGCTCATCCATCCAGCGCTCGACGTATTCGGCATCCCGGACACCGTCGTGTCGGCCATCGCCATCGCGTTCGGCTACGTCGTCATGACGACGCTGCACGTCGTGATCGGCGAGCTGATCCCGAAGTCGTTCGCGATCTTTTCCACCGAGCGCTACGCCTTGTTCACGGCGCGGCCGCTCAAGGCGTTCTATCGCATCACATACCCGGTCATGTGGCTGTTCAACTCGATCACGACGCACGTGGTGAAGCTGTTCGGCCACGATCCGGCCAACGAGCACGAGGTCTACACCGGCGAGGAGATCAAGCTGCTCATCGACGAGAGCACCGAAAGCGGGCTTATCGGCGCGCAGCAAAACGAATACGTCGACAACATCTTCGACCTCGGCGACAAGGATGCCGAGGCCATCATGACGCCGCGCACCGACCTCGTGTGCATCGATCTGGAGGACTCCCTCGAGGACAACCTGAAAGTCGTGCTGCAATACAAGTACACGCGCTACCCGGTGTGTCGCGAGAGCAAGGACCGCATCGTCGGCTTCGTGCACGTGAAGGATCTCTACCTGCTGTCGAAGGGCTCGGCGATCAGCGACTTGCCCATCCGCCCGATCAAGGCCGTCCCCGAGGGCATCCCGATCGCGAAGCTCATCCACGTGTTGCAGGAGGGGCGCACGAAGATCGCCGTCGTCGTGGACGAGCACGGCGGTACGGCGGGCATCGTCACGATGAGCGACGTCATGGAGCAGATCGTCGGGCGCGTGG
>CAZBEP010000003.1:0-14362 GCA_964490925.1 uncultured Eggerthellaceae bacterium
TACTCGGTGCCCCCGGAGTTGTTCGCTTACCAAAAGCCCATGTAGCAGAAGGGTCGCATGAGCATCTGCAGCGCCATGCAGCTGCAGCAGACAAGCATCGGGTTCATGACGCCCATAGAGAAGCCCTGCGCCTGGGTTTCCTGTTGGTAGGCTGCCGCCCGATGTCCGAACTGCCGCTCGGCCCGCTGGTAGTCGGGGTTGCTCGGATCCATTTGCACCGCGCGCCTAATCTGGTCGAAGGCGAGCGCTGTGTTGCCGGCGCCGTGGCTCGCGATGGCCGAGAGGTAGTACCAGCGCGCGGTGCGGCCCTTCGATGTGACGGCGTTGAGGATCTGCGTGGCCTCGCGGAAGTGTCCCGCGTTGATGCTGTTGATGGCCATGCGGAACTCGGCGCTGTCGGTCGCCGCGATCTCGGGATGGATGGGCCCTCCCCCGCCGTCGTCGCCGAAGATGTCGTCGAAGTCGAACCCGAAGCCGCCGACCCACACGTACGACCCGCCCGGCCCGTAGGCGTCCTGACCCTGGCGCTGGCCGCCGCCCGCGCCGCCGTAAGGGCTGCTGTAGGGGCTGCCGCCCGGCTGCCGCGCGCCGCCCTGGCCGGAGGCTCCCGCCGCCCGTGCGCGCTCCTTGGCGTACTTCTCCGGGTTCATGAGCCGGTCGTACGCCTCGTTGATCTCGTTCATGCGCGCCGAGGCGTTCGGGTCGTTTGGGTTGAGGTCGGGGTGGTTCTCGCGTGCCTTCTTGCGGTAGGCCCTCTTTATCTCGTCGGGTGTCGCGTTCTCGCTGATGCCGAGAACGTCGTACGGGTTGCCGGTCATCGTTTTCCTTCGTCGTGCTCTATGGCCGCGCCGTCGTTCGCCTCTGCGGCGCCTCCCCCCTTGCCGTCGCCGTGCTTCGCGCAGAATTGCTGCCACACGCCCGCGTACAAAACGCTGCGCATCGCGTGCAGATCGCGCTCGAGCGGCAGCCGTTCGAACTCGTCGGTCGCTTCTCCGATCAGGCGCAAGAGCAAGACTCGTTGGCCTTGTGCATCCATGGGCAGCTGTTTGAACGGGTTGTACCTATCGTGCTTGATGTCGTCGTCGAGATCGACGGCGGCATCCATAAAATAGATAAAACGTCCAAGTTTCGCACCGAGTCTCCATAAGGGCTGTGCCCATACGTCTTTCTCATCGGGGACGAATGTCGCTCCGAGGATCGCTCCGAACAGCCGTGCCGCCTCGTCGGGAGCCGAGCTGTCGTTCGGCTCGTTTGCAGCGGCTTCCGATCGCGGCCGCCCGCCTTCCTTTGCTTTCGGGCGCGCGGCGCCTTCGATGCCGCTGATGCGTGCGAGCCCTTCTTCGATGGCGCCGCACTGCTGCGGCCAGCGCTCGGCCGTCTTGCAGTAGGGTTTCTCGAGGATGCGGGTCATCTGGCGCGCTGAAATCTTGCGGTCGTCGTTCCAGTCGTCGAGGCATTTGTGGTACGTGAGGGCGACGGCCATGTCGGCCGCATAGGCGGTGTAGTCCGTCGTGATCGTGTCGCGGCGTACGAACGGGTTTGTGGGACAGGGAGCCGTCCCCGCCTGCTCGGGCGGCTCGTAAAGCGACCCGAGGAGCATGACGAGGAAGGTGAGGTCGTAGGACAGGCACAGCCGGCTGAGGCTGCCGGAGCGCTCCTTGAGCGCATGGCACAGCCCGCAATAGAATGCCTTGTAGCGCCCCTTCTCCTCATCGGATAGGTCGACGATGTTCGCCGTAACGAATCCGAACATCACGCGCCTGCTGTTTCGGGCGCGCCGGCGGAACCGTCGCAGAGGGCGCGCGCCGGCCGGCCTGAAAGCCGTGCGTTCACGAACCGGCGCCTAGGTGGTGTGGACGGACTTTTCGCGACACGTCGGGCACGTGACGCGCAGGGTGCCCTTGCCTTTGGGAACCGAATAGACCGTCCCGCAGTTCTTGCAGGTGAAATAGCACGTCGTCGAGCGGTTCTTCCAGCGTTTCACCTGAAGCGACACCCACGACGTCGGCTTTTTCGCGATGCGGTCGAACGCCGCAAGCTCCCGAGTGCGCGCTGCCGTGTCGCGGGAATAGCAGCGGAAGATGCTGTAGGCGATTCCGATGATCGCGACGGCGGAAAGAAGCCCGAACCCTGCGAACGAGCCGAGGAGGTAGAGGACGAGCGCTGCGATGGTGATCGCTACGGAGAGCTGGTCGATGCCGTATCGTCCGAGCATGAAGTTTTGGAAACCTGCCTGCAGCCTCCCGAGAAAAGCACTCATGCGCGTCGCCCCTTCGCTGCGGCGGGAGGGTGTCTTTGTACCGCCGTTCGCCTGCCGCTACCCTGAAACCGTTTAACACCGGTAAGACTAGTCGAAACGCCGCGCCTTGCGGAGGAGCGGCGTTTCGTTTCCGCGCAACGCACACATCGCGCTCAAGCGCTGCGCACAGGCTGTCGGGGGTGGGCGGCGATCTGCTCGAAGCGCCGTTTGCCGATCGGCTGTCGTCTCGCCCCGCTTGCGTCCGGCGAGGCCGCCCCGCCGACTGTCGCCGCCGACTGTCTCCGCCGACTGTTGCCGGGGCGGCCTCACGAAGATGTCCATAGGCCGCCGACACGGCGGCCGACGATCCTGCTCTGGGGGGCGGCTCTGCCGGCTCTGCCGGTGCCCCGGCGGCGCTCCTGCGGCTCGGTGCCCGTCAGCGTCGCTTCGCCGGCATCGCGTGGATCGCGCCGCCGAGGAGCGCCTCGACGGCCTCGCCGACGCCCTCCTCGAACGTGGGGTGGGGTCGCACGGCGGTGGCGAGCTGCTCGACGGACAGCCCGTTCGCAACGGCGACGGACAGCTCGCCGACGATGTCGGTCGCGTGCCCGCACATGAGGTGCGCGCCCACGACGCGCCCGTTTTCGTCGGCGACCACCTTGACGAAGCCGCGGTCGTGCTCGGAGATGAGCGTCTTGCCGTTTCCGCCCATGAGGAACTTGCCCGTGCGCACTGCGATGCCGGCGGCCTTCGCCTCGTCCTCGGTCAAGCCGACGCTTGCGATCTCGGGGGACGTGTAGACGCACGAGGGGACGACCTCCGCGTTCACGGCGCACGGCGCGCCGGCGATCGCGCAGACGGCTACCACGCCCTGGGCGGACGCCGCGTGCGCGAGCTGCGGGGCGTCGCCCGCGACGTCGCCGATGGCCCACAGGCGAGCCACGTTCGTGCGGCCGACCTCGTCGACGACGATGCGCCCGCGCTCGACGGCGGGCGCGCAGCCGTCCGCGAACAGGCTTTCCGTGTCTGTCCGCCGCCCCGTCGCCACGAGCACGGCGTCTGCCTCGGTCGAGACGTCTTTTCCCTTTGCGCTTGCGCGGACAGACAGCCCGCCGGGCGCTTCCTCGATGCGCTCGACGGAGGCGCCCGCGCGCACGGTCACCCCGCGCCTCTTGAACGCCGCTGCAAGCCCCGTGCCGAACTCGCGATCCATGGTCGGGAGCAGTCGCGGCGCCATCTCGTAGACCGTGACCTGCGTGCCGAGCGCAGCATAGGCGCAGGCGAACTCGACGCCGATCACGCCGCCGCCGATGATCGCAAGGCGGGAGAGTTCGGGTACGCCGGCGAGCAGGGCGTCGGAATCGAGCACGCCGGGAAGCCCGATGCCCTCGATCGGCGGCATCGCGGGCACCGACCCCGTCGCGACGATCACGTCGTCGCCCTCGTAGACGTCCTCGCCGCCGTCGGCGCCCGTCACGACGACGCGCCCGCCCGCCTCGATGCGCGCGGTGCCGCGGACGAGCTCCACGCCGTTGGCGGAAAGGAGCGCCTCGACGCCTGCGCGCAGCTGGCCGGAGACCTCGCCGACGCGGGTTCGCAGCGCCCCGTAGTCTACGCAGGCGCCCTCGACGCGCACGCCGATCCCTTCGGCGTCGCGCAGCTCGGCAAACAGCATGGCCGAATGGAGGATGGTCTTGGTGGGGATGCAGCCCCGGTTGAGGCAGACCCCGCCCGCCTCCGCCCGTTCGACGACGGTGACCTCGAGCCCGAGCTGGGCGGCCTTGATGGCGGCGACGTAGCCCCCCGGCCCTGCTCCGACGATGACGAGCTGACGATGCGGCATGGCGTTTCCCTTCCCGATCGGCCTCCCGCAGGAGGCGGCCCTTCCCGCCCCGCGCGGCGGGAAGGGTTATGCGTTTGCTTCCATGAGCGCGCGGCAGTCGGCGCGCATGCGCTTTTGGTCGGGCGTGTCGGCCGGCAGCGCGCCGACGCGTCCGGAGAGGGCGGCGACCTCGTAGGGGCAGCCGGCAAGCGCCTGCCCGAGCGCCTCGATCCAGTCGGCGTCGAGCGCGTCGGACCACACGCGCGCTTCGCGCACGGCGCCCTTCTCGACGTCGAGCTCGACGTCGGCCGAGCCCCAGTCGAACCGCGCGCCGAACGCGTGCGTGAACGGCAGCGTCCGTCCGAACAGCCATTCGCGCGAAGCGAACCGCTCGCGCCGCGCGGCTACCTCGTCGGGCGCGAGCGGTTCGGCGGGAAAGGGCTCGATCGCGCCGTACTCGGCGGAAAACGCCTCCCGCAGCGCCTCCCGCAGCGTGTCGACTGTCACGCCGGGCGCGAGGTCGGCGAGGTTCGCGACGCGCGAGCGCACCGAGGAGACGCCCTTCGCCGCGAGCTTGCGCGGGTCGGGTGAGAGATAGCGCGCGAGCGCTTCGGCATCGACGGCCACCATGAGCGTGCCGTGGTGGAGCTGCGCGCCGGGCGTGCGGAAAAACGCGTTGCCCGACACCTTCGCCCCGTCCGCCTCGATGTCGTTTCGTCCGGTGAGCTGCGCCTCGACGCCGAGCGCGCGCAGCGCCGCCACCACGACGCCCATCTGGCGGGCGATGTCGTAGGCGCCCTCGCCCGCCACGAAGGTGAAGTTCAGGTTGCCCGCGTCGTGATACACCGCGCCGCCGCCCGACGGGCGCCGGGCGAGGCGCCCGCCGTCGCGCTCGAGCTCGGCGACGCGGCATTCGCGCCACGGGTTCTGGTTGCGCCCGATGACGACGGTGCGCTCGTTGCGCCAGAGATAGAGCGCGACCTCCCCCGGTGCAACGGCGTGCAGCGCCGCCTCCTCGACCGCGAGGTTCTCGTACGGGTCGAGGAGGCGGCTTTCGAGGAAGAGCGCCCGCATCGGCTAGCTGCGCTCTTCCCCGGCCGCGCCGTCCGCCGCGTCCTCGACGGGCGCCCACCGCACGACGGGCGTACGCGCCGCCCGCACCTCGTCGGGCCGGCCGATCACCGTTTCGTGCGGCGCCCCGTGCAGAAGCTCGGGGGACTCGTGCGCCTCGCGCCACACGGCGCGGAACGCCTCGGCGGCGCGGTCAAGCGTCTCGCGGCTCTCCGTCTCGGTGGGCTCGACCATGAGCGCCTCGTGCACGATGAGCGGGAAATACATCGTCGGCGGGTGCATCCCGTAGTCGATGAGGCGCTTCGCCACGTCGAGCGCGGAGACGCCCGTCTCTTCCTTGAGCGGCCCGCAGTCGATGACGAACTCGTGCATGCACGGGCCGGGGAACGGCACGCTGTAGAGATCGGACACCTTTTCCATCAGGTAGTTCGCGTTGAGCACGGCGCCTTGCGCCGATGCGGCGACCCCCTCTGCGCCGAGTGCGAGGATGTAGGCGAGCGCGCGCACGAGCACGCCGAAGTTGCCGTGGAACGCCTTCATGCGGCCGATCGAGCGTGCGGGACGCTCGAAGGCGAACGCGCCGTCGCGCTCGATCACGACGGGTGCGGGCAAAAACTCCGCAAGCGCCGCCGTGCAGCCGACAGGGCCCGCCCCCGGGCCGCCGCCGCCGTGCGGCGTCGAGAACGTCTTGTGCAGGTTCACGTGCACGCAGTCGAAGCCGACGTCGCCGGGGCGCACGATGCCCATGATGGGGTTGAGGTTCGCCCCGTCGTAGTAGCACAGCCCGCCCGCCTCGTGGATTATCGCGCAGATCTCGCGGATGTTCGGGTCGAACAGGCCGAGCGTGTTGGGGTTGGTGAGCATGAGGCCGGCCGTGTCCGGCCCGCATGCCGCGCGCAGCGCGTCGAGGTCGACGCCGCCGGCCTCGTTCGAGGCGACGTTGACGGTCTCGAAGCCGGCCATCGTGACGGTGGCGGGGTTGGTGCCGTGGGCGGAGTCGGGCACGATGATCTTCGTGCGCGCCTCGTCGCCGCGGGCGCGGTGGTAGGCGCGGATGAGCAGGATGCCGGTGTATTCCCCGTGCGCGCCGGCCGCAGGCTGCAGCGTTATCGCGTCCATGCCCGTGATCTCCGCGAGCGCGTCGGCGAGGTCCGCCATCGCCTCGAGCGATCCCTGGACGGTGCCCTCCGGCTGCAGCGGGTGAACCTTCGAGAACCCGGGCAGCGCGGCGATTGCGTCGTTGATGCGGGGGTTGTACTTCATCGTACATGACCCGAGCGGGTAGAACCCGTCGCACACGCCGAACGACTCACCGGCGAGCCGCTGGTAGTGGCGGTCGAGGTCGCATTCGGCGACCTCCGGCAGCGCCGGAGCCTCGGCGCGCAGGAAGCGCGCGTCGGGCTCGCAGGCGGGCACGTCGAGCTCGGGCAGATAGTCGGTGCCGCGTCCGGGTCGCGACAGCTCGAACACGGTGGCGCGGGCGCGCGCCGGGGCGGCGGCAGTCGTCGTGCATCCCATGTCAGATCACCTCCCGCACCGCGTCGGCCAGCCGGTCGATCGCGGACTTCGACGTCGTTTCCGTGGCGCACCACAGCATCGCGTTCCCATCGAGCGGCAGTCCCGAGAGGATCCCCCGGTCGGCGAGGCGCGCCTCGAGCTCGCGCGGGTCGACCGGGCACGTCAGGGCGACCTCGTTGAAGAACGGCGCGTCGTAGGCCGGGGCGAACCCGTCGATCTCGCCGAGCCGCTGCGCGAGGTAGTGGGCGCGCGCGTAGCTCAGGCGCGCCGCCTGGGCGAGGCCGGACGGGCCCATGCTTGCGAGGTACGCGCCGACCGACAGCGCGCACAGCGCCTCGTTCGAGCAGATGTTCGAAGAGGCTTTCTCGCGCCGGATGTGCTGCTCGCGCGCCTGGAGCGTGAGCACGAAGGCGCGCTTGCCCGCAGCATCGACCGTCTCGCCGACGATGCGCCCGGGCAGTTTGCGCATGAGATCCTTTGTGCACGTCATGATGCCGACGTACGGGCCGCCGAACGAAAGCGACAGTCCGAGCGGTTGGCCTTCCGCGATGCAGATGTCCGCCCCGATCTCGCCGGGGCTTTTCAGGATGCCGAGCGAGACGGGCTCGACGGCCATGACGGCCTTCGCCCCCGCCTCGTGGGCGGTCGCGACGAGCGCTTCGGCGTCCTCGAGGATGCCGTAGAAGTTCGGCTGCTGGAAGATCAGGCAGCTTGCGTCGGCGAGCGTCTCGGCGAGGGCGGCCGCGTCCGTCGTGCCGTCGGGCGCGCCGATAACGCGCACCTCGACGCCGCGGCTGGCGCAGTACGTGCGCAGCGTCTCGACCGTGTGGGGGTGGACGGCCTCGGACACGGCGACGGCCGTGCGCTTGCGCGTCTGGCACATGGCGGCGGCTTCGGCGGCGGCGGTCGCGCCGTCGTAGACCGACGCGTTTGCGGCGTCCATGCCGGTGAGCTCGCAGACCATGCTCTGGTACTCGAAGATCGACTGGAGGACGCCCTGGCTGACCTCGGCCTGGTAGGGCGTGTAGGCGGTGACGAACTTCTCGTTCGACGCGACCGAGCTCACGAGCGCCGGCACGAAGCGGTCGTAGGCGCCGGCTCCGCGGAACACGTCGCGGAACACGGTGTTCTTCGCGGCGAGCCCTTCGAGGCGCTCGCGCAGCTCGAGCTCGCTCAGACCCGGCCCGATGCGCGGCGCGTCCGCCCGCGCATCGGCGGGCACGGCGGCGTAGAGCTCGTCAATGGAGGAGCGGCCGATGTCGGCGAGCATCTGCGCCCGTTCGGCCGCAGTGGAGGGGAGGTAGGTTCCCATGCGCTTCCCTTTCTCGCGGGGTGCGCGCCGGGCGCCCCGCATGCCGCCCGGCGCGCGGTCGGCGGCATGCTAGGCGATGGACGCCTCGTAGGCGGCGGCGTCCATGAGGTCGTCGATCTCGTCGGCCGAGACGCCCTCGACCTTGATGAGCCACGCGTCGTAGGGAGCCTCGTTGATGAGCGCGGGGTTGTCGAGGACCTCTTCGTTCACGGCGGCGACGGTGCCCGACACGGGGCTTATGACCTCCGAGACCGCCTTCACGGATTCGACGTCGCCGAATGCCTCGCCGGCGGCGACGTCGTCGCCCTCTTCGGGCAGGTTGACGAACACGAGGTCGCCGAGCTCGCTTTGCGCGTGGTCGGTGAGCCCGACGAGCGCGACGTCTCCTTCGAGGGAGACCCACTCGTGCGTTTCGGTGTAGCGAAGGGTGTCGGGAGTTGCCATCGGTCGATCCTTTCTGGTCGGGTGCGCGGCGTTCGCGCGGGGTTCGGCAGACGGCTGGGACGTGCGGGTCGGGGCGCGGCCGCCGCGCGCCGTCGAAGCGGCGGCCGCGCGCTTCGCTAGGCGTTCTTCGGGCGGCGGTAGAAGGGGAGGGCCACGACGCGCGCAGCGATGCGGCGCCCGCGCACTTCGGCCTCGACCTCGTCACCGGCCTCGACGGACCCCGCTTCTACGAGGGCCATCGCGCACGCCTTCTTGAGGTGCGGGCAGAAGGTGCCCGACGTCGTCTCGCCGATCTGCCGCCCGCCGGCAAACAGAGGCGCGCCTTCGCGGACGATGCCGCGGCCGACGACCTCGATGCCGATGCGCCGGCGGCCGCCCCCTGCCTCCTTCTTCGCAGCGAGGGCGTCGCGGCCGATGAATGCAGGCTTGTCGAGCTTCACAAAGAAGCCGAGCCCCGCCTCTATCGGGTCGATGTCGGCAGACAGCTCGTGTCCGTACAGCGGCATGCTCGCCTCGAGGCGCAGCGTGTCGCGAGCGCCGAGGCCGCACGGCATGACGGCGTCGCCGCCTGCGGAAAGCAGGGCGTCCCAGACGGTGCGCGCGTCGGCGGGGGCGCAGTAGACCTCGAAGCCGTCCTCGCCGGTGTAGCCCGTGCGCGAGACGAGGCAGGCCGCGCCGGCGACGTCCATCCGCTCGGTGAACGTGTAGTTCTTCTGGGGCAGCAACGCCTCGTCGCTCACGCGCGCCATGATCTCGGCGGCGCGCGGGCCTTGAACGGCGATCTGCGCGGTGTCGTCGGACTCGTCGGTCATCGCGGCGCCCTCTCCGAGGTGCTCGGCGATCCACGCGGCGTCTTTGTCCTTGTTGGCGGCGTTCGCGACGATGAGGAACTTCTCGTCGCCGAGGCGGTAGACGATGAGGTCGTCGACGGCGCCTCCGTCCTCGTAGCACATGACCGTGTAGCGGCACGCGCCCGCCTGCATCGTCGAGACGACGTTGGTCATGATGGCGTCGAGGGCCTCTGCCGCCCGCGGCCCTTCGACCATAAGCTCGCCCATGTGGGACACGTCGAACAGCCCGCATGACGTGCGGACCGCCTCGTGCTCGGCGACGATGCCGGCGGGGTACTCGACGGGGAGGAGGTAGCCGGCGAACGGAACGATCTTGCCGTTCGCGGCGAGGTGCGCGTCGTACAGCGGCGTCTTGCGGCTTTCGGACGCTGTGGTTGCGGTGCTCTCGGTGCTCATAGGATCGCCTTTCAGGTCGGGGGCATCCGGTGCGGCTCGATCACGCGAGGGCGTACGAAGCCGCTCGCGATTTTCTCTGTCTCCGTACCTGAAAGATGAACCGTGTCGCGAGCTTTTCGCCCGGCGTTCGGCTTGCCTCTTCGGTGCCGACCAAACGGCTTTCCAGAGGTCTGTCGGGAACCAGTCCTTTTGCCTGAGAGTTTCTGCCCCTTCGGCGCCCCCGCCCGCATCGGCGCGGCTTCGAGCTGCGGACTGCGTGCGGAGGTCTCTCCCGGATCCGTCGTCCAGACTGTTTCGCGCGGAGTAAATATATCATACGTTCGCGCCGCCCGGAGACGGCGATCGGTCGTGCGGCGCGATTTGCCAGCACCATTCGCCAGCGGCCGCACAAAAAAGCCGGCGCCTGCTGTCCGCCGCAGCGGGCCACCCGCCGCCAACTTTGCCCCACTCCTGCCCCATCTTATTATCCATGAATAAAGTAAATACCTTTATTTAACTCGAAATATAATAAATCAAAATAGATATGTGAATAATATGGAAAGCGCTCCGTCCGCTAAGGGCCAGGCGAGAATCGCGTATAGAGTGCTTTCGGCAATCATAGAGGATATAAGTAAGAAGGAAAGAGGTAGACCATGACCGAAGCGACAAAGACGCTCGCCCGCCTCAAGAAGGCGAGCAAACTCACCCGGCTCACGTTCCGCGCGAAAGGCCCGAGAAGCTACCGCCGCGGCCAGGGCGCGCTGCTCAAGGCGCTCGCCGAGAACGACGGCGCGACGCAGAAGGAGCTCGTCTCCGTGCTCGGGTGCGACCGCGCGCAGCTCAAGGACATCGTGAAGAAGGCCGCCCGCAACGGCTACGTGAAGATCGAGGAGGCCGAGGGCAAGAAGGCGTATGCGGTTCGCCTCACGAAGGACGGCTGCGAGATCGCCGAGAAGCGCGAGAAGCTTAACGGCGAGGTGGCCAAAGACATCTTGTCATGTTTGACTGGAGAAGAGATCGACCAGCTCAACGCCATCACCGAGAAGCTCATCGTCGCGGCGAAGGACGCCGGGGTGAGCGGCAAGAAGAAGGGCCGCAAGATGCACCGCCACCACAAGGGCGGCGCCACGGGGTGCTGCGGCCATGCGCATGGCCATCATCACAGGCGCCGCCATGGCCATCATCATGGCCGCAAGCGCGCCTACTGCTAACGCGCGGGCGACGGCGGCGGCAGACGTGCCGCGCCTGCGGGGCGACGCTGCGAGGTGCGCGCCGCCTGCTTGAAGGCGGTCGAAGCGAGAGGCCGGGGAGCGGATGCGTCCGCCCCCCGGCCTTTTCATTGCCGTGAGGCTTGCCCGCTGCGATGCGCGGTGCGGCGCGTGATGTCCCGCGCTCCGTAATTTTCCCTTGCGTGCTGAGCGGATCCGGGCGACCGAAGGAGCGGATGCCCGCGCGACTCCGTCGCCAAGCGATCAGATTCGAACTGGGAAGCGCATCGCCCTTCCTGTCCCTGCCGCGATCCGAACTTCGCCAGGGCGGCTAAGGAGTCGGCTCTGCGACCTTGTGTTTAAGTCGCCGACCTTTTCCGCTCAAGCTGATCGGAACGCGCACGCCGCATTTCCTGCATGTGAGATCTTCGGGGTTGTTGAGGTATCCGCATTCTGTGCAGTATCCGGCGATCGCCTCGAGGGACACGATGGGTCGCTTGCCCTCTTTTCTGCACTGACCGCAATTCACGCATGCATATCCGCACATCGACACCACCCGCTTGATCCGTCATGCCTGATAACAGGGAACCCCGAACCGACATATAGGGGGTGATGCCGGTTCGGGGCATGTGGGCGGCGGCGCCTGGAAGCGCCGCCGCAAAGCTCGCGAGGAGCGAGGGGTCTAGTTCTTTGCCCCCGGAGCAAACAGGACGCATTTCTTGATGTAAGTCATCTTCTTGGCAAGCTCTTCGACGTTTCCGTACTCCATAACCTTCGACTGGCAGTTATGGACGCAGACGGGCAGCTTTCCTTCCCCCAGACGCTCATTGCACACGTCGCACAGATCGGTCGGCGTTGGGAGGTAGAAGTAGTCCCATCGCCCATCGGGCTTTTTCGCCGGCCCGTACTGGAGGATTTTGATACCGAACTGATCCTTGGCGAGCCCATGCTCCTTTTTGCAGGCGACTTCGCACGCATGGCAGCCCGTGCAGAAGTCGTATTGGATAATAAGGCCTTGGTTAGAGGTCGAGATGCTTGCGCTCATAGTTCCAGCCTCCCTTCTCGATGACCTGTTCAGTTGGAAGAACCTGGCTGTTTTCCTCGGTGCACTTGTAGATCTTGCAGAGCAGGCCGTTGTACGGCGCGCCGTAGCCGCTCTGTCCGATGTCGCACTGCGTGGTCAGGTTGTTGATGTTCGAATCGAACACTCCGAAGAGGCGCTCGCGTTCGCCCTCGGGGAACCACCATCCGTGTTCTGCCATGATGTAGCGGGGGTTGAGTCCCTCGGTGATCCTGACCGTCTGGCGGCAGCGGCCGCGCTGGTTCTCGATCCACACCCAGTCGCCTTCGTGCAGATCCTGCTCGGCAGCGAGCTCGGGGGAGATTTCGCAGACCGGGTTGGGATGGAACTCGCGCATCGTGGCGAGGTTGCGGTGCTCGGAATGGAAGAACTCCCACGAACGACGCCCGGTCATGAGGATGAGCGGGTACTTTTCGGCAAGGTCGGGCGTGGAGTACGGACTCTCGCGCGGCTCTTCGTAGTACGGCGCTTTTGGAAGCCCGAAGAACTCGAAAAGCACCGGGGAGAACTCGAAACGGCCCGTATACGTGTTGAAACCGGGCTGGCCGTCGTAGCGAACCTCGCCCGTTTCGTATTTGCGATAGTGCCATTCGGGCCACGAAATGACTTGGTGCGTTAGCTCTTCGAAGGTGAGATCGGTGTTCGACTCGGAGAGGATCTGGTTCATCCAGCTGATGTCGTTGTTCGGAATGGGGCTTTCCGGATTCAGTCGGTTGCAGAGTTCTGCGACAAGCTCTTCGTCGGTCTTGCACTCGTAGTACCGATCAGACGTCTTACGAATGACGCGAAGCGGCCACCACCAGGCGCGCAGGGAGTTGCGCTCCGGACCCATGGCGATGGGGAGCACGAGCTCGCAGTACGCCATCGCCGACGGCGTGAGAACGTAGTTGATGTCGACGTTGAACTCCGAGTGGTTCACCATGGCGTCGTAGATGCGCGGCGCTTCGGTTGCCATGTTCGTGATCGGATTCGTGGAATAGAGGACGAACATCTTGAGGGGGAAGTCCCGGCCGACGTCGTTGATCTTTCCGTCGGACTCGAGCGCCTCGAGCACGACGTCTTCCTGCGCCATGTTTCCGACATCGCCCTGCTTGTGCATCGGGAAGATGTTGGTGCCGAGGATCAGGTTTTTCTGGTCGTCGGGAATGAAGCGCCAATTGCTGCCCGTCGACAGCGCGAGGTTGTAGGCGTGGTCGACCATGAGGAGGCTGCCTCCGGGGACGTCGACGTTGCCCGTCATCGCGACGATGCCCATGATGGTCTGGCTCGTCGGGGTCGAGGTCACCTGCTGGTCGAGTTTGAGTCCCCACTGCAGCGACATGGGCTTCGCCGATCCGATGAAGCGGGCTGCGGCGACGATGTCGTCCTCGTCGACCCAACAGATCTCCGCCGCCTTGGCGGGCGTCATCTGGCGACATCCTTCGATGAAGATCTCGTAGCCGTATGTCCAGCGATCAATGAAGTCCTCGTCGATGAGCCCTTCGGCGTCGATGACGTTGGCGATGGCCATGGCGAGCGCGGCATCGGTCGCTGGGCGAAGGGGAAGCCAGAGCTTCGCCTTCGACGCCATCCAGGTGAGGCGCGGGTCGATGACGACGAGCTCGCTGCCGCGCTTCATCGCCTCGATCATCCAGTGACCCAAAAAGCCGTCGGGATTTGAGACGATGCCGTCGTTTCCCCAGATGAGTATGCATTCGGGGACGACATATTCAGGGGAGTCGAAACGGTCGGGGTGGGTTTGCGACATGTCGGAGATCATGAAGCAGCCCGCCATGAGCGCCATGACGGATGCGCGCGGTCCGTAGCAGGAGCTACCGGAAAGGAAGCCGCCGGTGTCCGAGGGGCTGTTGAAGCCTACGTAGCACAGGGCGGTGGAGTGGAAGAACGTCGTATTGCGACCCGTGCCCTGCTGCACGACGATGGATCCGGTGCCGTACGTCTTTTGGAAGTAGCGTACCTTCTCTTCGATAAGGTCGAACGCTTCGTCCCACGAGATGCGCTCCCATTTGTCCTTGCCGCGGTTCTCGCGGGCACGCTTCATGGGGTACTTGAGGCGGTCCTTGTCGTACATTGCCTCTACGAGATCGAGGCAGCGCATGCATAACGCTCCTCGGCTGTAGCCGTTGTTCGGGTCGCCTTCGACCTTCGCGAGCTTTCCGTCCTTGTCGACGTACGCGAGGATGCCGCAGCCGTCATGGCAGCCCGGCGCGGTCCATTGCGTGGTTCGGTAGACGGTGTAGTCTCCGTCTTGCCAGTGGTCGAGATCGCTTCGGTAGATGTCGGGGTTATACTGGTTCCCCTCCAAGTACGCTTTGACCATCTTCTCACTCTCCTTCGTTCCCTGGCTCTCGTCTCTGCTTCCCTATGGCACACCCGCCGATCAGCCGCATGGCGCAGGCGGGGGATGCCCTTCTGTCGCGTTCCCCTTACGCGCCGGGAGC
>CAZBEP010000003.1:14462-28086 GCA_964490925.1 uncultured Eggerthellaceae bacterium
CGCGCCGGGAGCTCCGGGGATCCCTACGTTAGGGATGGGCATGGCGCTTGCTGGAAGCTCTGCGCCGCACTTCGGGCAGAGCTTGTCCGCAGGCTCGCACGTAGCGCCGCACTTCGGACATGTTTTGTCAGCCGATACGGCTGCCGGTCGGAAACACATGGCTCACTCACTCGCTTTCTTTTTGCTATCGGCTCTTA
The DNA here is from genome assembly GCA_964490925.1 of uncultured Eggerthellaceae bacterium. Lineage (GTDB taxonomy): Bacteria > Actinomycetota > Coriobacteriia > Coriobacteriales > Eggerthellaceae > CAZBEP01. The sequence goes on from CAZBEP010000003.1 coordinate 14,660, forward strand.
TCTGCGGTTACGGCTGCGCGGGAATTGACCCGCCGACATTCGCGTCGTGCCGCCGACCTTGCTCATGCTAGGTGCGCGGCGGCTTCCGGTCTTTCGTCTGTCGGTTTGTTTTGGCTTCCCGAGGTCTCATACAGGGGGTATGAAAACGGTTTTCGGTGTTTGAAGCATACCGTTCGACGCTAGCGAGGGGGGTTCTCTGTCGGAGATAGTGCGCTCAAGAGCACGGCAATCGATTGGCTGTTCGTGACGGCTCGGCTCTTGATCTTCATCGCGCAGAACGGAGGCGGCGGCTTTCCGGGGGGGGGGATCTTGCATGCCCGATTCCGGCGCAGACCATGCTGCCTGCACGGCGGTCATGGGCGAGCAGGATCGCTCGACGCTTCGATCAGGGAAGGAAATCTGGGGAGGTCGGCGTGCCGATGCATCGGCGTGCCGATGCCGGTCGAAAGGCGCACGGAGCGAGGAGGGGCTGTCGGGGTGCGCTTTGGTCGGGCGACGTGCACGAGGCGTCGCGCCGAGGGGATAGCGCGCCGTTCCGTGTTTATTCGGGGTTATCTAAAGGGGGGCTACATGGACTACGCACGCAGGCAAGACGACTCCCAATGGGGGTCGGGGCGCAAATCGAAGGCCGGCGCGAAGCTGTCGTTGCTGCTGAGCGGCGATAACGGAATGGTGCAGACGGCGCTTATCGCCCCGCTGCTCGCCAGCATCGCGATCACGTATCCCGATGCATCGGAATTGATGCTCGATCAGGCAATGTCCGTGACGGCACTCGCCATGATTCCGGCGATGCTTCTTACAAGCGCTTTGGCAAAGCATATGAACAAGAAGCTGCTCATCATGGGCGGCACCGCCGTGTTTATGCTTGCCGGAGTGCTTGCTATGTTCACAACGAACATAGAATCTCTTATCGTAACGAGAGCAGTTCTTGGTATTGGGGCGGGCATCGCGTTCCCTCTTGTTCCCTCTTCGATCGCCTATCTGTTTAGCGGGCATGAGAAGAACCAGATGCTTGGATGGATGAATGCGTGCGGCTCCTTTCTGTCTTTCGTGCTTAGCTTGGCTGCGGGCTGGGTTGCTCTTGTGGACTGGAAGCTCGCTTTCCTGTTCTACCTTCTTTTCGTTCCTGTTCTCGTTTTGCAGTGGGTCTTTCTTCCGAACTTCAAGCCGGAAAAGCTTGAAGCTCAAGAAGAGGGAAGAAGCAAAGAGCCCGTCACATGGAAGATGTGGGTGACCGGAGCAGGCATGTTCGTCTACATGATACTTGCTATGGTGACAACGTTTCGCATCTCGTATTACGTTGAGTTCAACGATCTCGGAACTTCGGTGCAAAGCGGCATGGGGACATCATGCATGACCTTGGCATCCCTCGCTATCAGCCTGTTCTTCGCGCATTACTATGAAAAGCTCAAACACTTTGCACCCGTGGTTTCGCTGTGCTTTGCAGTGATCTCGTTCGCTTCGCTCGCACTCGCTCAAAACATGTACGCGGTTTTGGGCGGCATGGTTCTGCTCGGTATGTGCATGGGAACCATCAATCCCTTTTTCATGTCCACGATGTCGAGCGTCGCCCCTGAATCCCGCAAAACGCTTGGTATGACGATGATGTGCATTTGTCAGCTCGGAGGCCAGATCGTTACTCCATACTACATCGCATTTGTCGAAATGATCGGCCTTGAGGGAGATCGCGCCCTCTTCTTCTTTACCGGCGGCGTATTTGTTGTCGCAGCGATCATTGCCGCCATTGTTGCGTCTGCCCAGACATGGAGGCAGGCATCGAGCCGATAGTGCGAAGGGTGTTCGATGCGAGAGGGGGCGCTTGGCCTTCCGCCCGCTGCTTTCTTTGCGCGCTCTGCGAGGGAAGAGCATCGCACCAGATCAAGGGATCATCCTGTCGGTATGAAATCGCCTTGTTTGCGGGATGGGTACGGCCGGCTGCTATTCGTGGAGACCTCCGTTTGTTTACGGTGAGTCGCGAGCTTCGAGCGTGGGAGGGAGCGCGCGTTTCGTCAGGCGCGTTCTTCCAGCGAGGGAGCTGAGCCAAAGCAGGGGAGGCGGTCGGCAAAGGGGGTGGTAAAGGGGAAAGCCGACGCGCTGCTGAGAAACAGAAGGAATCACGTTTCAAGGAGGGGTAGCCAATGTCTGATATTGCAAAGGCGCTCAATTTGCGACAGGCGTGGGGCGTTTACGCGCTTTACATCATGGTGGCCGGCGCCGGCGCCGTGTCGCCTGCGCTTGCCGCGTTTGGGGAGGCGTTTCCCGAAGCGAGTTCGGTGACGATCAGCCTCATTCAAAGCCTTCCGTCTCTCACGACTATCGTAGGGACGCTTTTTGTTGGGGCGGTGGCCGGGAAAAAGATATCGTTCAAGCTCGCTGGGGTGATCGCGCTTCTCGTGTATCTCGTCTTTGGGTGCCTGCCGTCGTTTTGGAACGATTCGATCACGTCGATCCTTATAGCGCGTGCGCTGTGCGGCTTGGGCATGGGCATGGTGTCGCCTCTTGGTGCGGCCGTGTTTTTGAGGCTCGTGGACAACCAGGAGAGTCGCTCCACGTATCTTGGCCGGGGCGGTGCCGTTCAGCAGGCCGGCTGCGTCGTTCTCACGCTGCTCGGCGGCTTTCTGTGCGCAATCGATTGGAGGCTGACGTTTCTTGCGTACGGGGTCGCTATCGTCGCTCTCGTGATCTTCCTCGTTTGCTTCAAAGAGCCGCCGCGACTCTCGGATGAGCCGTCTTCAAGCGAAAAGGCGGAGAAGGCGCATATTCCCGGAACGGCCTGGTTCTTCATTATCCTGTTCTGCATTGCTCAGATATCCGCAAGCCCGACCATGATGAATTTCTCTACGTTGATGGCGACTAATGTTCCCGGGGAAGACGCCACCACCGTCGCCAGCATCGCGGGCATCCTTTTGTCTGTGTTCGTTCTCGCGGGCGTTGTCTCTTCGTTCCTTATGGACAGGCTTGTGAAGGCGCTCGGCCGCTTTACGGGCGCGTTTGCGCTCGTGATCACGCTTGTCGGGAACCTCGTCATCGCAAACGCCAATTCGGTTCTTCTGTTCACCGTTGGCATTCTCGTGTATGGGTTCGGATGGTGCCTCGTCATCCCTGTCATCAACCTGGAATGCGGCAACGTGACGAACAAGGCGGGGCTGTCGATGGTCGCCTCGCTCGTCATGGTTGCCATGAACGTTGGGAACTTCGTGGCATCGTATTACATGGGGGTCGTGTTCTCTGTTGTCGGTGACAGTCCGTCTATGTGCCTCGTCGTCGACTCGGTTGTTTTCGGGATTCTTGCCGTTCTTTGGGCGGTATTCAACATGCGCAACAAAGCGTGGATCAAGCAGCAGTAGGGGGCTGCATTCGTCGTTTGCCGCAGGGAGGTCGATAGTCGGCAGCCTCGAATGAGGAGGTGCGAAGAATGCGAGTTCTTCGCAGCATAGAAAGAAACGAGGGAGGAGATAGCTTATGGCATTCGGAAGGTTCACAACGCCGATTTCTTGGCAGGAGGGCGAGTACACCGTCACGCGTACGAACTCGTGGTCGCCTCCGGGAGACCACCCCACCGGGGCAGGTATGCTGCTGTATGTGAAAGACGGCATTCTCGAAAAGGTCGAAGGCGATCCCGAGCAGTCCATCACCAAGGGCGCCATGCCCATCCGCATGCTGTCGCTGCCCGAGTACGTGTACAGCCCCTATCGCATCCTGCACCCCATGAAGCGCGCGCGGGAAAAGCGAGGGGACGACACGGCATGGGAGCAGTGCACGTGGGACGAGGCGTACGATCTCATTGTCGAGAACGCGAAGCGCTGCACCGAGCAGTACGGCTCGAATTCGATCGCGACGTTCGTGGGCACGGGCCGAGAGGCCGGCAACTGGGGCCCCACGATGTCGTGCCGCGTGTTCAACAGCCCCAACGTCGTATACATGCAGTCAGGATGGTCGTGCTACGGTCCCCGCATGGCATGCACGTCGTATGTGCTCGGGGCTCCGTATCCCGAGCTCGACTACGCGTCGCAGTATCCCGAAAGCTACGACGACCCGCGGTGGCAGCGCCCCGAAGTCATCATGATCTGGGGCAAGGAGCCGCTTAAGTCCAACCCCGACGGTTTCTGGGGGCACGCCATCGTCGACATGTACGCGATGGGGTCGAAGTTTATCGTCGTCGATCCGCGGCTGACGTGGGAGGCTGCGCGTGCCGAGATCTGGCTGCAGGTGCGACCCGGCACTGACGCGGCGCTCGGCATGGCGTTTTGCAACGTCATCATCTCCGAGGATCTTTACGATCATGATTTTGTCGATAAATGGTGCTTCGGTTTCGAGCAGTTCGCCGAGCGCGTAAAGACCATGAGCACCGCCGAGGCGGCGAAGATCTGCGAGGTTCCCGAGCAGAAGATCATCGAAGCCGCGCGGCTTTACGCAACGGCAAAGCCTGCCGCGCTGCAGTGGGGTCTTGCCGTCGACCAGAAGCCGAACGGCATCCAGATGGGCTTCTGCTGCCTCGCCATGATGGCGATCACGGGCAACATCGACAATCCGGGCGGCAACATCATGGGCGCCATCGATATCGGCGGTCTCGGCTCCGGCTATACCGACCTCGATCCGCAGAGCAAGATCAACGAGCAGATCGGCGTCGACGAGTATCCGGCCATGGTCCGCACGCAGCAGTTCACGCATCCCGACGTGGTGCTCGACGAGCTCGAGAAGGAGGACTCCATCCTCCACATGGGTTTCTTCACGAGCGCGAACGCCATTGCCAATCCCTGTAATATTCCCGAGCGGTGGGAGAAGGCGTTGAACAAGCTCGAGTTCAACGCCGTCATGGACATCGTCATGACTCCGACGGCCGAAGCGCTGTGCGACGTGTTCCTCCCTGTAAACACGTATGCCGAGCGCGATATGTACGTCGCAACGCATTACGGCGCATGCGGCACGTGGATCGGCGGCGTCAAGAAGGCGATCACGGTCGGAGAGGCGAAGTCGGACATCACGATCATGCGCGAAATCGGCACGCGCCTGCGTCCGGATTTGTGGGAGAAATACACGACAGACATCGAATACATAGACGACCAGAAGCTGTGCACGCTCAAAACCCCCGATGGTCGCCAGCTGACCATGCAGGATCTTTTTGATCACGGCTGCTACCACGTCGACTATGAGTATTACAAGTATGAGAAGGGGTTGCTGCGCGGAGACGGGCAGCCTGGCTTCATGACGCCGACCGGGCGCATCGAGCTGTATTCGACGATGCTCGAGGCATGGGGAGACGAGCCTCTTCCGTACTATGAAGAGCCGCCGAAATCTCCGATATCTACGCCCGAGTACGCCGAGGAATATCCGATGGTGCTTACGACGGGCGCGCGCACGTGGTCGTACTTCCACTCCGAGCAGCGTCATGTGCCGCTTTTGCGCGAGGTCGAGCCATGGCCGCTCGTCGATATCAACCCCGTCGACGCGGAGAAATACGGGCTCATCGACGGCGATTGGGTGTGGCTCGAGAACGATGTCGGGCGTTGCAAAATGAAGGTTTCCGTCCAGCCCGGTCAGAAGCTCGGGGCACTTGCCTCTCAGCATGGCTGGTGGTATCCGGAGCGCGCATCCTCCGCTCCGCGACTGTTCGACGTGTACGAGGTCAACGTCAACAACCTGGTGCCGTACAAGACGATCGGCAAACTGGGCTGGGGCGCTCCGTTCAAGTGCCTTATGTGCAAGATCTACAAGGCCGAGCCTTCCGCCGATCTGGGTAAGATCGAGGAGGTTCTCAATGGCTAAGAAAGGTCTCATGATCGATTACTACCTCTGCACCGGATGCCATACGTGCGAGGTGGCGTGCAAGCTCGAAAAGAGCCTCCCTTCGGGCAAATTCGGCATCAAGCTTGCCGAGGACAAGCCGTGGCAGATCGACGGGGACACGTGGGAGTACAAGTGGCTCCCCGTTCCGACGCAGCTGTGCGACCTGTGCGAGGAGCGCGTTGCCTCCGGCAAGACTCCGAGCTGCGTGCTCCAGTGCTGTGCGCACTGCATGCATTACGGCGATATCGACGAGCTTGCGAAGCAGATGGACGAGCTCGACCGCAAAGCCGTTCTGTACACCCTGTAACGCGCGGTATCGATATGGGAAGGGCTGCACGGGTTCTTCCGCGAAAGGTGTGTGAGTGAAATGACGCGAGATGAGTTTTTGGCTCTGTCAGACGAAGAGCAGCTTTCCTGGCTGACGGAGCAGACCGACTCCGGTCGCGACGTCATGGAGATTTGCGACGAACTGGGCTGCACGCGAGCCGATCTGCAAGGGTTCGGCTACACGTGGGCGCTCGGGCAGTGGCGCTATCTGTCCATGAAAGACCGCGCTGCCGTCGTTGCGCAGAACTAGGGCAACGATGATTGATTGCTTTCGTCCGGATCCGTCCTGTGCCGGAGCGGATGCGCCCGAAGTCGAAGAGGGCGCAGTGGTCGATGAGGCTAAGGGCGCAGGTGCCCGGTACGGGGCGGAGGCGGGCGGAATGAATAGATCAGTGTTTCCCTAGATTCGTGCGGTTCGGGGAGGGGCGTCTGGGCGCGCCCCTCCCCGTTTGCATAGTGGGGGAAGGTATGCAGGAGGGAAGGGGGAGCGAATGCATGGAGGCGTGATGAAGCTCATGCCGCCCGTGCGCGCCGATACGCGTCCTCTCGTCTGAGACGGCAAAGCGAGATGAGAGGAGAACGGTTATGAGCGAAAATCAGAAAACAGCAAGCGAAGAGATGGAGGACTGGGTCGTCGGACGAGACGGGTCAGCAGCCGAAGTCGCCGCGACGGGCAAAGGATTGCCGTGGCGTTGGAAAGAGGGCGAGCTCACCGTTACGCGTACGGCAGCGTGGTCGGCTCCGGGATGTCACCTCGGTTGCGGCGTAAAGGTCTATACCGACGAGGACGGGCGTTTCGTCAAGCTCGAAGGAGATGAGGACAACCCGTTCAACCAGGGTCGACTCTGCATTCGCTGTCTGTCGTTCCAGCAGGTGATCGAAAATCCGCAGCGCCTGCTCCATCCCATGAAGCGCGCCCGCAAAGACCGAGGCAAAGACGCGTGGCAACGCATTACGTGGGACGAGGCATACGACCTCATCTGCACGAAATTCGCCGAGATCAAAGAGGAGTTCGGCCCGGAGGCCATCCTGTTCGCCTCGGGTACCGGCCGCGACATCGCGAACGGCATGTACCGCATGGCATATTCGTACGGGTCTCCGAACATCGCCTACCAGCAAACGGGGGTCGCCTGCTATGGGCCGCGCATCACGGCGACATCGATCATGATGGGGAACTATTGCGTGCCCGATTGCTCGATGTATTTTGCTGATCGCTATGAGAATCCGGATTGGCGCGCTCCCGGCGTCATCTTCATTTGGGGCAACAATCCGCTTGTGAGCAACGCTGACGGGAACGTCGGGCACTGGATGATCGACTGCATGAAGCGCGGCAGCAAGATCGTTGTCGTCGATCCGCGGCTCACGTGGATCGCGTCGAAGGCCGATCTGTTCCTCCAGCTGCGTCCCGGGACGGATGCGGCGCTTGCTTTGGCGATCATCAACATCATGATCGAGGACGACACGTATGATCACGAGTTCGTCGTGAATTGGACGTATGGGTTCGAAGACCTCGCGGCCGTCGCGGCGCAGTATCCGGTCGACAAGGCCGAAGAGATCACCTGGGTTCCTGCGGCGAAGATCCGCGAAGCGGCTCGCATGGCCGTCGAATGCGCTCCGATGACTATGCAGTGGGGGCTTGCGCTCGACCAGACGCGCGAATGCATTTCCGGCTCGATGGCGCTTGTCGCCCTGTGGGCGCTTACCGGCTGCATCGACGTTCCCGGCGGCATGGTGACGACGCATCAGCCCTTCGGCGCCGAGATCTGGCAGCCGCCTGCCGCCGAGACCTTCCTTGACGAGGAGGTCGTACACAAGCGCATCGGGTACTACGAGTATCCGCTTTACAAGTACAGCGGATGTGTCGTCGCCCAGCCCGACATGCTGTATGACGCCTGCATTACCGGCGAGCCGTATCCGATCAAGGCAGGTTGGTGGCAGAGCACGAACCCGCTGTCGTGCTGCTCGCAGTCTCCCGAGAACAAGGCGCTCAAAGCGATTACGAATCTCGACTTCAACGTCGTCGTCGACATCTTCATGACGCCGACGGCGATGGCATGCGCCGAAGTCGTGCTCCCTGTGGCTACCTGGGCGGAAAAGACCGGCATGCGAAGCATCTGGTATTACATGCAGCCCATCAATGCGGCCGTGAACTCGAGCGACATTGATGTGAAGTCCGATCTTCAAATCAACTTCGACCTTGGGAAGCGCTGGGCGCCGGAGAAGTGGCCATGGGAGACCGTCGAGGACTTCTTCAGCGACCAGATGGGCAGCTCAGGGCTCGATTACGAACAGCTTCGCGAAGTGAACTGGATGTATCCGAAATTCGAATACAACAAGTACCGTACAGGAAAGCAGCGCGCCGACGGGACGCTCGGCTTCAACACGCCAACGGGGCGCCTCGAGTTCAAGTCGACTCTGTGCGAGCAATGGGGGTTCGAATCCGTGCCGAGCTATCACGAAACGGATCGGGGACCTCTTTCCACGCCCGAACTGATGGAGCGGTATCCCCTCATTCTCACAACCGGTGCACGCAACTGGTCGTACTTCCATTCCGAGGGGCGGCAGGTGCCGCATCTGCGCGCTTTGCGTCCCGACCCGATCGTCGAGGTGAACCCTGCGGCGGCTGAGAAATACGGCATAGCCGATGGTGACTGGGTGTGGATCGAAAACGAATACGGGAAGATCAAGATGAAGGCGATGGTGACCATTGCCGTGCCCGAGGCGATCGTGAACGTCGACCATGCATGGTGGTTTCCGGAGCGCGATCCCGAGAAGCTGTGCGATACGTTCGCGTCCAACGCCAACCAGCTCGTCCCCCCCGAATTCGGATCCACGGGTTTCGGAGCGAACTGCAAGTCTTTGATCTGCAAGATCTATAAGGTTGCGGAAGGGGAGCGATAGCTATGGGACGCAGGGGGATTCTCATCAATTACGATTATTGCACGGGATGCCATTCGTGCGAGGTGGCCTGTCGCGTTGAGCACGGGTATCCTGACGATCAGGGCGGCGTGTTCGTGGCTCAGGTCGGCCCATGGCAGTACGGGGAGGATGCGTATCAATATTCCTTCATGCCGATCATCACCGATCAGTGCGACATCTGCCAGGAGCGCCTCGATGCTGGCAAAGACCCCATGTGCGTGCACCATTGCCAGGCGTTCGTCATGCGCTTTGGCGATGTCGACGAACTGCAAGCCGAGGCTCCCGAAAGGTCGAAATCGGTATTGTACTATCTGTAGCTGATGCCGGGAGCGGCGCCGAGGCGCTGCTCCCGCGACGGCATCGGTGTCTTTCGAAAGGGGATGCGCGTCCGACGCTCTTGTCCGCGTCTTGCCGGCAAGTTCCGAGGATTGTCGAGGCCGTTTCGTGGGGTTGCACGTCAGAGGGCTCGGTGCTCATAGCTGGTTGGACGATATGCTATCTTGCAGATAGATAAGGTGTTTGTACGCAAAGCCGTATTCATCTGCGTCGAAGGACTCATTTCGGGGGGGATTGGGTCGCTATGACGAACTTGCAGAGCAACCAGGTCGGCATCAAGGTACTGCCCGGCACCGCATCGGCATCAAAATCTGCTTCGCGTGCGCCCCAGGACATATCGCTGTCCTTTGACGGCAGCACGCTGCTTCCGCTGTGCGATATGGCAGGATACGCATGTTTTGTCACCTGGGCCTTTACGATTGGATGGTACGGAAATCCCTCGTTGATCGGGGCTGGCGCGGAAAGCGACCTGTTTTTGCTACGCCTGTCTCTTTTCGCCGGTGTGGCCGTTGCGTCGTTCGCTCTCTTGTTTGTGGGTGGCCGGTTTTTGAGATCGTTCGCCCACCGCTCTCCTTGGGCGGTCGTCCCCGCCCCTCTTGTCGGCGCCCTCTGCGCATCCCCGACGCTGGTTTTCGAGTTGCCGTTCGGGGCAAGCCTTGTTCTTTGGTTTCTGGCCGGTCTGGGACAGTTGCTGTTCTTTTACCTGTGGGGAGCGCGTTTCCGCATTTTGTCTCACAGGCAGCAGCTTTATGCGGTGTGCGGGGCGTTTGTGGTCGCTGGGATCTCCCTTGCGCTGCTTCCGTTCGTCGATCTTGTCATCGTTCGGTGGCTTGTCATTGCGCTTCCCGTTGCTTCTGCTGCGCTCATGGTGTGCGCTCGTTATCGTTTTTCAGGCGCAAGCGAACAGGGATGCGTGGACGCTTCCGACGATCCTGAAGCGGCGGTTGAAAGCGACGACTCGGACGACTCAGGGAGGCGACATAGGCTGAAAGGGCTTCTGAAAAAACAGATTCCCTTCGAAAAAGACCGTCGCCACATTGTGCTCAAAGGGCTGTTCGCGGGGCTTTATTCCGTTTCGCTTGGCTTTGCGACATGCGTGTCGCTCACCCAGGCCCTCTATTTCGCCAACGATGTCGCGATCGGCTTCGGCAACATCGTCGCTGCTGTGTTCATGCTCTCGGTACCCCAGGGACGCGAACGCGATGCCTGCAATATCCTTCCGAAGCTCTTTTTGCCGGTGACGAGTTTCTGCTATCTGTTCATCGCCGTACTGTGGCCGACAGAAGGGGTTCTTGTCTGTGTGTTCGCACTTTTCTTCCTCTTTTCATGCTACGAAATCCTCAATGCGTACACGGCCTACGCGTACACTGCACACGATTCGGCGCGTTGTTTGTGGGAGCTGCAATCGTCGAAGACGGGAAATTCGATCGGGTTTTTTGTGGGATGGCTGGTTGCCGTGCTCATGCCGACCGGATCCGACAGCGAAACCGCAGGACTGCTGACGGTATGTTTTCTTATGGTCTCGCTCGCTGCAGTGGTGGACACGTTTTTCTTCAAAGAAATGAAGCTCGAGTTCCACGAAATCGTCGTCGATGACGAGCCCGTGCTCGAAGTGCGCGACCCGAAGCTGATCGAGGCGCTTCCCTCCGTGCGCGGAAGGTTCAGTCGGGCATGTGACGAGCTGGCCGAGGAGTATCGTCTTTCTCCGCGTCAAAAGGAGATCTTTCTACTGCTCTCGAAAGGCCGAAACGTGCAGTACATCAAAGACAAGCTCGTCCTTTCCACCCCGACCGTGAAAAGCCATGTGTACAACATCTATCAGAAGATGAGCATCCATTCTCATCAGGAGCTTCTCGATCTTATCGAGAAGCGCGTTTCGGATGAGAAGCGATGTCATGGCGAATGAGAGGTTTTAGCCGGCCTCATGTTTTTCACGAATTGCGCTTCGAGGCGCTTGGAATGGGACTCGCCTGGCGTGGCCGCATAGGAGGCGCGGTCGTCCGAAGTCTTGCGGGGCCGGGCGGCGCGCGCCCCGATTGAAGGGAGCATCACGTGGGCTGCGGGTACGTATGCACGGGCTGCGGACGCTGCAAGGGGGAGCGACGAGGCACGAGGCCGTTCGGGACGTGTCCGGTCTGCGGTGCCGAGAACGATCCAGCGGAACTCGCATGTGCCGCATGTGGGTCGCCGCTCGTGCCGCCGCCAGGTGCGGCCTCGCCGCGCAACGACCGACGCGATGCGTTGCGGTCAGGCAAAGCAGGAGGGTCTGACGGCGCCAACGAAGAGGCGGAATCCGCTTGAGACGGTACGGGAAGGCGCCCCCGGCCGGCTCGCCAACCAAATCAAACGCCTTGATGCGGCGCGTGCTGCGGTGTGCGATCTGTCTTTCGGCCGTCGTTCCGTGCGGCTCGAGGTCGCTGTCTGTTGTTTCCCCTGCGTTCGCAGGATTTTCGACAGACTGAGCTTCGGAGCGCAGGGAATATGACAGACAGAGGCGCTTCTGTCTGTCGTTTCCCCTGCGGAGGCTCTCGCTCGGAGGTCGCTGTCTGTCAAAAGCCCTGCGAACGCGGGCTTTTCGACAGACAGCGGCCCCCCGCCGCCGGCCCCCCGCCGGGGCGCGCATAGGCGCACATGCGGGCATCCCTGTCGTGCGGTGCCGACAGGCTGCTGTCTGCCGAAAACCCTGCGGCAGGCTGTGTCGTTTGCGGTCTTTGTCGCGAACGCTCGTGCTGCTGTGGAAATCGTGTATGCTAGCGTCCGTTCGGCCGACCTGCGCATCCGTTCGGAGGGCGCAAGACGGTCGAGGGGAGTCCCCGCACACGTAAATAAAGCAAGTGGGGCTAATCGTGTGAGAAGCGCTGCTGTCCGTTCGCAAGCGTACGATGCGAGGGCGCGCACGGTGCGGTTCGCCCGCCGCGCGGAGCGCAGCGAAGGAGGAGGCGACCGTATGAGACTGGTGATTACCGAGAAGAACGACGCCGCCCAAAAGATAGCCGACCTGCTCGGTGCGACGAAGGCCAAGCGCGACAAGGTGTACTCGACGCCGGTGTACCGCTTCGCGGTCGACGGCGAGGAATGGGTGGCGATCGGCTTGCGCGGCCACATTCTCGAGCCCGACTTCGCCCCGCGCCTTGCCTACAGGAAGCGCGGCGGCTGGGCGGGCGTGTCGGCGGACGGCGAGGCGCTGCCGGCGCGGATCCCCGACGAGCTGCCGAAGCCCCCCTTCAAGAAGAAGCGCAAGCCCTTCACCGACGACGGCGTCGAGCTCAAGAGCTGGAAGATGGAGGCGCTGCCCTACCTCGTCTACGCGCCCATCGAGAAGCTGCCCAAGGAGAAGGAGATCATCCGCTCGCTCAAAAACCTCGCGAAGAAGGCGGACTCCATCGTCATCGCGACCGACTTCGACCGCGAGGGCGAGCTCATCGGCTCTGACGCGCTTGCGTGCTGCCGCGAGGTCAACGAGGCGGCGCCGGCCTTCCGCGCGCGCTATTCGGCGTTCACCAAGAAGGAGATCGCCGAGGCGTTCGGCAGCCTCGTCGAACTCGACCGCGACCTCGCCTCCGCCGGCGCCTCGCGTCAGGACATCGACCTCATCTGGGGCGCGGTGCTCACGCGCTACCTCACGATCGTGAAGTTCGCCGGCTACGGCAACGTGCGCAGCTCCGGGCGCGTGCAGACGCCCACGCTCGCGCTCATCGTGGCGCGCGAGCGCGAGCGGCGCGCCTTCAAGCCGGAAGACTACTGGGTCATCCGCGGCGCCTTCGATGCCGGCGCACAGGCAGGCCCTACCCCCGGCGACGGCGAGGGCGCGTTCGAGGCGCCGCACGCCACGGCTCGCTTCAAGTCGCAGGAGGCCGCCGACGCGGCCATGCGCGCCGTTTCGGGAGCGACGTCGGCGCTCGTCGCGGCCATCGAGAAGCGCCGCCGCAAGGTGCCACCTCCCGCGCCCTTCAACACGACGAGCCTCATGGCCGCCGCCTCGGCCGAGGGGCTGTCCCCGGCGCGCACGATGCGCATCGCCGAGAGCCTCTACATGGACGGCTACATCAGCTACCCGC
>CAZBEP010000004.1:0-17579 GCA_964490925.1 uncultured Eggerthellaceae bacterium
CGTCGGGACGACCTTCCTCCACCCCGACGTGCGCACGATCCTCGAGATCGGCGGTCAGGACTCCAAGATCATCTGCGTGGAGGGCGGCATCGCCGTCGATTACGCGATGAACACGCTGTGCGCGGCGGGCACGGGGGCGTTCCTGTCGAGCCAGGCGCGCCGCCTCGGCGTCGAGGTCGAGGAGTTCGGCGAGATCGCGCTCACGTCGAGAAAGCCGGCGAACATCGCGGCGCGCTGCACCGTGTTCGCGGAAAGCGACCTCGTCCACAAGATCCAGGTGGGGTATGCGCGCGAGGACATCATCGCGGGGCTGTGCCGCGCCGTCGCGACGAACTACCTCAACAACGTGGGGAAGGGCAAGCGCATCGTCGCGCCGGTGGTGTTCCAGGGCGGCGTGAGCAAAAACGCCGGCGTCGTTCGCGCCTTCGAGGACGAGCTCGGCATGCCGGTCGCGGTCGATGCCGACGGGCACCTCATGGGCGCGTTCGGCATCGCGCTCCTCGCGGCGGAGGCGTGGGCGGACGGGTCGGCGCCGCGCGGGGCGGACTTCGACTTCGACGCGATGCGCGGCTTCGAATTCGCGACGCGCGAGGTGGAATGCCAGAAGTGCGCGAACCGCTGCGAGATCATCTGCGTCTACCGCGACGGGAGGCTCATCGACTCGTGGGGCAACCGCTGCGATCGAGGCGCGCTGCGCGCCGAGGCGTAGGCGCCCTGCGGGCGACGTCGCGCGCCGCGCGCGGACGCCGGCCTACGGGGCACGTCCGACGGCCGCGAGACGCGCAGATGCGTTCACGGATTCTCCATTTGATCTTAAAGTCAGCTTTATGGCAATAATCCTGCGCGGACTCGGCGCGGCCGACGGCGAGCCGCGCATTCGGACGGGAGACGCACGACTATGGAGAAGCTGTACACGATCGGCGAAGCCTCGAGGATCACCGGGCTGCCCGCCTCCACCCTTCGCTACTACGACAAAGAGCGGCTGCTGCCGAGCATGACGCGCAGCGAGGGCGGCATCCGCATGTTCGGCGAAGAGGACTTCGCCTGGATCAGGCTCATAGGGTGCCTCAAAGAATCCGGCATGCCGCTCAAAGAGATCCGGCGCTACATCGACCTGCAGCAGGAGGGCGACTCGACCATCGAGGAGCGCCGCCAGATCGTGCACGCGCGCCGCGACATCGTCGAACAGCAGCTGCGCGACCTGCAGCGCACGCTCGACTTCATCACATACAAGTGCTGGTACTACGATGTCGCCGCCGAGGCCGGCACGTGCGACGCCCCCCAGAACACGCCGCCCGAGGACATGCCCGACGACGTCCGCCGCATCAAGGAGTCCCTCGGCTTCGGCCCCTACGCCGACGCGTAGGGGCCTTGCGACCGGCGCCGCCCGCATCGGCCGCGACCGGCGCCGCATCCGCACCGCGCCCGCGAGTCCGAAGCCGGCCCGCCGCGCCCGATCCATCCGCGCCCGCCGTATCCGCCGTTGCCGCACCGCATTCGAAAGACCAAGGAGGCCCCCATGGCACGAAACATGCTCGTTGCGTACTTCTCCTGCACCGGAACGACCGCCCGCGCGGCACAGACGCTCGCCAAGGCGACGGGAGCCGAGCTCTTCGAGATCAAGCCCGCCGTCCCCTACACGAGCGCCGACCTCGACTGGAACGACGCGCGCTCGCGCAGCTCCGTCGAGATGAAGGATCCCTCGTCGCGTCCCGAGATCGCCACGACGGTCGAGGACATGGACGCCTACGACATCGTGTTCGTCGGGTTCCCCGTATGGTGGTACACCGCGCCGACGATCATCAACACGTTCCTCGAAAGCTACGACTTCTCCGGCAAGACGGTCGTGCCCTTCGGAACCTCGGGCGGCACTCCCGCAAGCTCGGGAGAGAAGAGCATGCGCGCAAGCTGCTCAGGCGACGTGACCTGGAAACCGGCAAAGACGCTCAACGGCCGCCCGTCCGCCGACGCGCTGCGGAAGTGGGTCGCCGACTTGGGGCTGTAGACCAAGGGCGCAGGGCGAGGCGGGAAACGAGCCGGATGCCGGAACCGAAGGCGCCGCGGCCGCCACGCCGCCACTGCGGCCTGTCTGCCGGAAACCCCGCGGCGTGCGGGGGCGCTGCGACCTGTCTGTCGAAAACCCCGCGTTCGCAGGAGAAACGACAGACAGCGCCCCAAAGCGCAGGGTTTTCGACAGACACGAAGGCTCCTGTCTGTCGAAAACCCTGCGGCGCGCCTTCGCCGTCATTGAGCAAGCGCCGTATTGAGGGATTGAAGTTGTGGATATGGACGTTTGCACACGGGATGCGCGCAACGGCCTTTTCGTTTTGCAAGCTGCTACAATGATCTCCATTGCCTGACGGATGCAGGCAGAACAGAGCGTCCCGGACCGTCGGTATTCAGCACGCCCCCTTTCGGAATCGACAGGCTGCGCCGTTCGCCCGCCCTTGCAAGGAGCACCATGAAACCAGCCGACCAGAACCCAGACAACGAAGAAGCGGCTGTGGCGAACCAGAGCGTCGCCGTGCTTATCCCCTGCTACAACGAAGCCGTCACGATCTCGAAGGTCGTAAGCGATTTCCGCCGCGAGCTTCCCTTCGCCTCGATCTACGTGTACGACAACAATTCGACGGACGGCACCGCGCGCCTTGCTCGAGAAGCGGGCGCCGTCGTCCGCCACGAAACCCGACAGGGCAAGGGCAACGTCGTCCGACAGATGGTGCGCGACGTCGATGCCGACATCTACGTAACGGTAGACGGGGACGATACGTACCCCGCAGAATCCGTGCACGACCTCATCGCCCCGATCGTCGCAGACGAGGCGGACATGGCCGTTGGCGACCGCCTTTCCAACGGCACCTACGGGAAGGAGAACGACCGGGCGTTCCACGGGTTCGGCAACAACCTCGTTCGGTTCCTTATCAAGCTGCTCTACGGATTCGAATTCTCCGACGTGATGACCGGCTACCGCGCCTTTAACGCAGCGTTTGCGAAAACGCTGCCGGTCACCTCGCCCGGATTCGAGATCGAAACCGAGCTTTCCATCCACGCCGTCGACAAAAGCTGGCGCATCGCCGACGTGCCGATCAACTACCGCGATCGGCCCGAGGGATCGGAATCGAAGCTGTCCACGTTCTCTGACGGCTTCAGGGTGCTGCTTATGATCATGTCGCTGTTCAAAGACTATCGCCCGTTTACGCTGTTCGGAACGCTCGCGCTCGTCTTTTGGGCAATCGGCCTCGCCATCGGCGTCCCCATTGTCGCTGAATTCCTTCGGACGGGTCTCGTGCTTCGCCTGCCCTCGGCGCTGCTCACGGTTGCGTTCGTGTTTATCGGGTGCCTCTCGCTCGGGTGCGGGCTCATCCTCGATACCGTTGTGAAGGGCAACCGCAAAAGCTACGAGATCGAGGTGACGCAAACCTACGACAGGCTTCGCCGAGAGAAACGCACCGCGCAAAGGGTCGGCAACGCGGAGCCCCGACAGTCGTGACGGAGAGGGCGCGCGGCGCATCGTGCGCTTACGTCGCGCTTACGTCGCGCTCCCCCCGTCGAGAAAGCGTTTGCGCGTTGCGAAGTTCCACACCATGACGATGGCCGTGGCGACGATCTTCACCGCCAAGTAGTGGAGGTCGGCGACTTCGACGCCGACCCACATGCAGGCGTTGTTGATGGCAAGCCCGGCAACGGAGAGTCCCACGAAGATCATGAACTCGCGGCGCCGGCTCACGCCCGCCTTGCGAGTGAACACGTAGCGCATCGACGCTGCGTAGTTGAACACGACCGACGCCGCGAACGAAACGGTGGCGCTCGCCAGATAGTGGACGCCGAACACCTCGGTCAAAAGGGCAAGAAGCCCGTAGTCGATCACGAAGGCGGCGGCTCCGACAACGCCGAATTTGCAGAACTGAACGAACAGCCGCCCCATGACCCGCTGCCCGCGCCCGCAGGCCCGCTACGCCTCGGCGCCGGGACGCACGCCCAGCTCGCGCTCGACGAGATCGAACGCGGCGGCGACGGCCTTGTCCATGTCGTGGTACTTGTAGCCGCCGAGGCGCCCGGCGAACACGACCGAGCCCTCCTGAGCCGCGCGCTCGGCGTAAGACGCGTAGAGCCTCTCGTTGCGCTCGTCGTTCACGGGGTAGTACGGCTCGTCGCCCGGCTTCCAGTCGGCCGGGTACTCGCGCGTGATGACCGTCTTGGGCAGCGGCTCGCCGTTGGGACCCTTGGCGAACTCGAAGTGCTTGTGCTCGATGATGCGCGTCCACGGCACCTCGCGCTCGGTGTAGTTCACGACGGCCACGCCCTGGTGGTTCTCCTCGTCGAGGGTCTCCGTCTCGAACCGCAGGCTGCGCCATTCGAGCTGCCCCAGGTCGAAGTCGTAGAACTGGTCGATCGGGCCGCAGTAGACCGTGCGCGCAGCGACGTCGGGCTGCTCGGCGACAAGGTCGCGGTATTCCACGCCCGTGCGCACCTCGACGCCCTCGAGCATCGCCGCGACCATCTTCGTGTAGCCGCCGATGGGGATGCCCTGGTAGCGGTCGTTGAAGTAGTTGTTGTCGTAGGTGAAGCGGCACGGGAGGCGCCTGATGATCGACGCCGGCAGATCCTTGCAGTCGCGCCCCCACTGCTTTTCGGTGTATCCCTTGACGAGCTTTTCGAAGATGTCGCGCCCGACGAGGGACAGCGCCTGCTCTTCGAGGTTGTGCGGCTCGCCGATGTTCTCGGCCGCGATCTGCTCGCCGATCTTCGCCTTGGCCTGGGCGGGAGTGACGACGCCCGGCCACATCTTGGCGAACGTGTTCATGTTGAAGGGCATGTTGTACGTCTCGCCCTTGTAGTAGGCGATCGGCGAGTTCACGTAGTTGTTGAACTCGGCGAAGCGGTTCACGTAGTCCCACACGTCCTTGAGCGAGGTGTGGAAGATGTGCGCCCCGTAGCGGTGCACCTGGATACCCTCCACCTCTTCGGTGTAGACGTTGCCGGCGATGTGGTCGCGCCTGTCGATGACGAGGCACGTCTTGCCGATCGCGCGCGCCTCGTGCGCGAACACGGCGCCCGTGAGCCCTGCGCCGACGACGAGGTAGTCGTAGTGGGACATGCGACAAGCCTCCGCTCTTCCCGTCGGAACGCGCGATGCCCTCCTCGGCGTGCGGGGCGCGGCGCATCCGGCGGTTTCGATCCGTTTCCGTTCCCGCCCATTCTAGCATCGACCGCGCGCGCCCATGGATTCCGCGCAAACGGCCGGCGCGGGGTCGGGCGCGGAAGCCGGGTGCGGCGCGGGGTGGGTCGTTAATTCGAACGGAATCCACGTTTCGGAGCCTCGAAACGTGGAAAAGGTTCGAACCAAGGAACCGGCGGCGGCGTGGGTCGGCGGGTGCGGGGCGGGGGTGGTTCCCGAACCCGCCGACGTCCCGAACGCCAGCCGCGGAGGGCGTTTTCGCCACGAATCGACGGGTAGGGCAGGCGAAGGCGCGCCCGGCGGGAGCCTCGCGGGGTCGCCGCAGCCGCCGCAGCAGCGTTTCCCCAGATGAGAGGAGACCGCCTTGCGACGGGGCCGATCCGCGCGCCCCTTCCATGCCCTTCCCGCGTGCCCTGCCCGCAAAATCGTGGCGAAAACGGGACCGATCCGTGGCGTCGCCCCCGCCGCCCCGCAGGCGTGCGGCGGGGGCGGAGCGGGGTGGGGCGAGACTAATCGGCTCGCTACGCCTCGTAGACGAGTTTGCCGCCGAGGAAGGTCTTGGCGACCCTCGTCGTGCGGTACGCCTCGACGTCGCCCTCGATGAAGTCCTCGTCGAACAGGCACATGTCGGCGAAGTTGCCGACCTCCACCGACCCCATCTTGTCGTCGTCGTGGCTGAAGAACGCCGAGTTCTTCGTGTACATGATGAGCGCCTGGATGGGCGTGATCTTGGACTCGTCGCCCTTGGACAGCACGTCGCCGGTCGTCTCGTCGAGACGGGTGATCGCGTAGTACATGCCCAGCATCGGGTCGGGGGTCGCCACCGGGCTGTCGGAGCTGCCGCCCGCGAGGATGCCGTTCGCGAACATGAGGCCGGCGGACTGGAAGCGCTCGGACTGCTCGGGCCAAAACAGCGGCTTCTCGCCCATCGTGGAGACGAGCGTGGGCTGCAGGCACACGCCCACGCCGAGCTCGCGCATGATCGGCCACTGATCCTCATAGGGCAGCTGGTAGTGGATGAGGTAGTGGCGCAGCTCCCTGACCGGCCTGATCTTGTCGGCCTTCTGGAAGGCGTGCAGGGCGCGGTCCTCGGAGAGGTCTCCGATCGTGTGGATGCCGAACTGCCAGCCCAGCTCGGTGGCCTTGCACACGAGCGCGTCGATCTCCTCCTGGGAGTAGATCGTGTCGCCGTAGAAGCCGGGGCGCTGGCGGTACTCGCGGCGCTTCATGGCCGCCGTGAAGGCGGCGGTGATGCCGTCGAGGGTGACCTTGCAGCCGTTGAGCTTGAGCATGTCGTCGCCGAAGCCGGTGACGCAGTCCATCTCGTCGAGGCGGCGCATATTGTCCTCGAAGCCGCCGAACTGCGGGTCGAGATAGAACATGAGGTTGGCACGATAGGTGAGCTTGCCCTGCTTCTTGGCCTCAAGATAGGAGCGCATCTGCGTGAAATTGTTGTTCGCATCGATGACGCTCGTGATGCCCATGGAATTGAGGCGCTTGCCAATGAGTTCGAGGCTCTCGATGTGCTGTTCCTCGGTCAGCGGGGGCTTGGCCGCCATAACGGGCATGAGCGCCGAATTCTCGTAGAACATGCCGTTGAGCTCGCCGTCGTAATAGTGCCCGATGACTCCCCCGTCCGGCTGCGGCGTGTCCTTCGTGTAGCCGACCGCCTCGATCGCGAGCGAGTTGGCGGCAACCGAGTGGTAGGACATATGCGTGAGAAGCACCGGGTTGTTCGGGGCTACCTCGTCGAGGTCGCGGCGCGTGATGAGCTCCTGGCTGTCCTCCCAGATCAACTCGTTCCAGCCATTGCCCTCGATCCACTCCCCGTCCGGCGTGCGCGCGGCCTTCTCCGCGACCGCGTCGAGGATGGCCTGGCGGCTCGCGACGCCGTTCAGGTTAATGTTGAGCATCTGCTCGCCCGTCGTTTTCGCGTGCATGTGGCACTCGACGAAGCCCGGCGTGAGGATCTTGCCTGTCGCGTCGACGATCTCGGTGTGCGGCCCGTCGAGCCCCTCGACGTCTGCCGCAGAGCCCACGGCGATGATCTTGCCGTCCTTGACGGCCACGCCGCCGTCCTCGATGATCGGGAAGTCGGTCTTGCCCGCCTTCACCTCGTCGCAGGTGATGGCGACGGTGTAGATCTTGGGGTGCTGGATGACCAGGTCGGCCTCGGGATACCATTCCTTCATAGTGGATGCGCCTCCTTGAATACATTCGCGTTCGCAGGCAAGCGAACGCACCAGCGTCGTCCCGCCCGGACATCGCCCGGCGAGACCCATCCGCTTCTTTGGCCGAGATGATTGTAGAGCCGCGTCCCACGCGGAGAAATCCTCCGAAAGTATGATTTCCACCCGCCGTTTACCTCGACCTTGCATCCGGATCTGAAACCGAGAAGCGAGAAATCGTACTTCTGCCCCATAGCGAAAGACGCCCTCGAAATCCCATACTGCAAGCACCATCTATCTTCTTTGGCCTCTGAGGTTCCGCCTGAGGAAACCGCTGTTCGACCGCTCTTGGTCGGCTCTGTGACGTGTGCGAGCCCGAGGGAAGGCCGGCCCGAGCCCTCTCGATGCGAATCCTCCTACCGAGAGGGCTCGGGCGGAAGAGCCGGACGAGTTCTTCCGAGGGAAAGGCGATGCCCGATGCCGAGCAGGGAGCGGAAACGAGCAGGCCGACTGGTCGGGGCTTGTCTAGAAAACGAGGGCGTCGCGGTACTTCCGGACGAGCATCGTGCGGTTCGAGACCTTCCATTTGGAGAAGATGCTCTGCAGATGGGATTTCACGGTCGAGAGGCTGATGCACAGCTCCTCTGCGATCTCCGCATTCGTGAGCCCTTCGGCGACAAGCTTCACCACCTCGGATTCCCGTCCGGTGAGCAGCTCGCAGTCCTGCGAGGGGCTCGTCGCCTGCTCTTCTACGGCCTCGATCCGAATCGCGCAGACGCGAGCGTCGAGCGGGTCGTTTACCGCAGAGACGCGAAAGCGGGTGCCGCCCGAAACGGTCAACTCGAGTACGGAGCCTTTCTCGGAAGCCCGAAGGCTTGTGTGCGAAGCGATGCTCGACATATCAACACTCCACGTTCTTCCTCTTTTGTCTGCGGCGCATAAGGCGCACGCCGCCTCTTTCTTGTCGGAATTGTCAGGCCGCGCGCATCTTCCCAGACTGCGTGCGGCCGCTCTTTCCCTAATCCAGACCGAACTCCTTGAGCTTTCGATAGAGGGTCGCCTTGCTGATCCCGAGCAGCTCGGAAGCCTTGCGGACGTTGCCCTTGGCGATGCGCATCGCCAAGCGGATGGTGGCCTCCTCCATCTGAGCCATCGACAAGGCATGGGAGGCGCCTGCGATGGCCGCGAGAACGTCGTCCTTCGCGCCCGGCGCATCCGGCGCGCCCGAACTCGACGCGCCCCTCGCGGCCTCGCCGATCGCGGCCTCGCGCCCTGCGGTTCGCCCGACGCCCTCTTCGCCGCGCTCGGAGTCGTCGCCGATGCGCTCGAAGGTTCGCAGGGCGTACGAGGGAAAATCGGCGACGTCGATGAGGGAGGCCCCTGTTGCGTAGTAGGCCGAGAACACGGCGTTCTTGAGCTGGCGAACATTGCCCGGCCACGCATAGCCGAGGATGAAGCGCTCCGCTTCCGGCGTGAAGCCCTCGGCTCCCCCCGGCGCCTTGCACCGGCATTCGTCGAGGTAACAGCGCGCAAAGAACAGCGCATCGCCGTTGCGCTCGCGCAGGGGCGGCAGCTCGACGGTCAGGATGGACAGGCGGTAGAGCAGATCCTCGCGGAAGGCCCCCTCGCGCACCATCGACACGAGATCGCGGTTCGTCGCCGCCACGACGCGGAAATCGACCTGCTTGTAGCTTTTGCCGCCCAAGCGCATGACGCGCTTGTTCTCGAGCACGCGCAGCAGCGTCGCCTGAAGCTCGAGCGGCATGTCGCCGATCTCGTCGAGGAACAGCGTGCCGCCGTTGGCAAGCTCGATCTTGCCGGGCTTGCCTCCCCGCTCCGCGCCGGTGAAGGCGCCGCTCTCGTAGCCGAACAGCTCGCTTTCGATCAGGCGCGGCGGGATGGCGGCGCAGTTGATGGACATGAACGGCCCGTCGGGGCGCGACTCGTTGTGCACCGCCTGGGCGAACAGCTCCTTGCCCGTGCCGCTCTCGCCAACGATGAGCACGTTCTCGCTCGTCAAAGCGTAGCGACGGCAGATCGCCTTCGCTGTGGCAATCTCTGCGCTCTCGCCGAGGATGTCGTCGAAGGTGACCTTCGCGCTTTCGCCGACGGCGCTGCGCTGCGCGTCCGACCCGCGCGAGCGCTCCTCGAGCCGCAGCAGAACGCCGCCGATCTCGCCGTCGGCAGAGCCTTCGATCGAGGTTCCCCGCAGCATGAAGCCCCGGCCGCGCACAAAGACCTTCGCGCTTGCGGAATGGCTGCCGGAAAACAGCTTGCCGAAGGTTTTCTCCCACGAGACGTCGAGCAGGGACTCGACCGTCGAGCCGACCGCGTCGATCGAGCTGCGGCCGAGGATCTTGGCCGCCTCTGGGCTGACCTTGCTCACGACGCCCCGCGCGTCCGCGATGAGGATCGGATCGCTGCTCGCGCTCACGGTCATATCGAGGATGTGCTGGGTCTTGGCGGCCTGGGCGGCCTTGCGCTCGTAGCGCTCCCCGATGTTGCCAAGGTCGTGGGACACGCGCATGAAGCGCAGCCGCTGCTCGACCGTGGACGCGATAGACGTGACCAGCCCGAGGGCGTGCGACAGCAGCTTGCGATAGGCCGGGGCGTCGGAGTCGTCCGGCAAGGGCTGGGTAAGCAGCAAAGCGGCGATCACGACGCCGTTCTCGTCCATGACGGGAGCCGCTTCCGCCGCGAGGACATGCAGCGGCTCGCAGTAGTGCTCGCAACCGACCACCTGGATGGAGGTCTTGTGCCTCATGCAAAGGGAATGGGCGTTCGTCCCGCAGGTGTCCTCGTCGAAGATCCCGAGGCGGGCAATATAGGGATGAAGGCCGAGGTTCCCCTCGTAGATGAGCGTGATGCCGTTGAACGAAATGAGCTCGAACAGGTAATCGTTCGACAGACCGAGGTTCTCGATGATCCCCATGAGGGGTTTTGCGATCTCGACGAGCTGCTCGTAGGCGTCGCGGGTCTTGGCGATGATCTCGTCGTCGGCGCTTCGGACGAGCATCGTCGCCCGAGGGTCGACGCCCATCGCGCGGCAGCGCACCCACGAGTCTGCGATCTCTGGCTTCACCGCAGACGACAGATGGGGATCGCTCCCCTGCTCGACAAAGGCGAGCCATGCCTGTCGAATGTCTTTCTGAGAACCCCCCGGCACTGCCGTCCCGAGGGAAGCGCTCGCTTCGGCGACCTCTCGCAATACGTCGCGGTCAGCACCTTCTTGCTGCATCGATATCATCCCCTTACCCCCGTCAGGAGATCGTTTAGGCTGTATCCAGGTAGTTGAATGCATGGTGCGGCGCTTTCGAGAGAAGCCGGCCTTCCCTTCCGCCCCGCGCCTGAGATGTCGTGCAGCATGCGCCCCCCAACGCATGGTCACGGTAAAACGTATCCGCCCATGATACCTACCTCCCTGGATTTATCTACATTCGGAACCCGGCTCCGACTTTTCTTTACACAAGCTTAACGCGGCGGCCGCGACCCCGATCGGGAAGCCGCAGCCGCCGCGCCCCGCAGACGACAGCGCGCCCGATCGCTATGCGGCCTGCTTGTCGGAGGCGTCCGTCGCGGAGTACAGCCGCACGAACAGCAGCACGGCGGCGGCGGCGATGCAGCAGCCGCAGATCGTCCAGGCGGCGGCGGCCCAGCCGAAGGCGTCCACCACCGCGCCGACGATCGGCGGGCCGAGCAGCACGCCGAGGTTGAAGCCGATCGACACGACTCCGAGCGCGACGCCGGCAAGCTCGGGCTTCTTGACCGTCTGGGAGGTCATCGTCCACAGCACGCAGGGGAAGCCGGCATCGACGAAGGCGTACACGATCACGAAGCCGATGAGCGGCGCCGGATTGTCAAGCGTCATACCGAACACCGACACGATGCCGTAGGCGACAAGCACGATCATGCCGAACACCTTGCGATTCTTGACGTGGTTGAGCAGCGCCCCGATGATGACGGCGGCGACTACCCCGCCGAGCGAGAAGTAGCCGACCCACATATTGGCGCTCTCGCCGATGCTCGGAACCGAGGCCCAGTACGTCGCGATCCAGTTCACGAACCCGAAGCATCCGATGCAGAAGAGCATCGTCGCCACCGACATGATCCACGACGACAGCGACTTGACGCCCTCGACGATGGACGCATCCTCGCTCTCGACGTTGGCGTAGCTGTCCTCGGGGCGCGGGCTTCTCACGCAAAGAATATAGAACAGGAGTGCGACGACGCAGGCGGCGAGGCCGAACCACCACATGCCCCGCCAGCCGAAGTTCGTCGTGAGCACGCCGGCGAGGAAGAACATGATCGCCTGCGCGCCCATCTGATAAGCTGCCCAGATGCTCGTCGGAAGGCCGCGCTTGGTCTCGGGGAACCACATGGCGATGATGGACGGCCCGATGACCGACATGAGGCCGACGCCCAGGCCCTCCACGACGCGGCTTGCCAACAGCACGCCCACGTTGGGAACGAACAGCCCGATGAGCGAGCCGCCGATGGCGCACACGAGAGCGATGACGCCGCCCTTGCGCGGGCCGAGCCTGTTCAGGATCACCGCCGCCGGAATGGCGATGACCACGCCCACGAGCGAGAACAGCGAGCTCAGCCATCCGGCGGTCGCCGAGTCGATGCCGAACGTCGTCTGGAGCAGCTCCATGCAGGGAGCCACCTTGTTCTGGACGAGCGCGAGCGAGATGCCGGCGAAGATCGTCGCCAAGGCGACGATCCACGCCCGTTTCGAGTTCATGGTGTGCTTCACTTCCTTCCTTGCGCAACCGCAGCCCGCGACCGCCTCAAGCAATCGCCACCGCCGTTTCCTCAAGACGGCGGTGGCGTCGAGCGCGATCGGCTCCGGTGCGGCGCTTTGCGCGAAGCCGGCTTCAGCGCAGGGAGCCGGATTCGCCTCAGCTCAGAAACGCTTAGGCCCGCTCAAGGGCGGCCTCGCGGGATTCGTCGTCATGGTCGTAGGTCTTAACAAACGCGAATACGACCGCGCCGACGAGCGCGAGAACGGCAAGCGGGACGGTCGCGACGTCCCAGCCGTAGTTTTCGATGAAGAAGCCGGTGATCGGCGGGCCGAGGAGCGTGCCGACGTTCAGGCCGACGTTGAGGATGCCGATGGCCGTCCCCGAGTACTCGGGCTTCTTTGCCGTAGACGGAACGATGGTCCAGTACACGGTGGGGATGGAGCCCTCGAGGAAGGGATAGGCGATGATGAACGGCAAAAGCAGCGCCGGATTCGTCATTCTAAAGCAGACGAACAGGATGCCGGCGTAGATCACGAAGCCGATGACCGCCACGAGCTTGCGGCGCGGCAGCGAGACACGGTTCAGCAGCACGCCGATGAGGATGACGACCGGCACCTCGATGGCATACATCGCAGAAACCCACAGGTTCGACTGGCCCATGTCTCCCCCGAAGAACGCCTCTGCCCAGTACAGCGAGATATAGGTGGCAAAGCCGAAACAGCAGAACGTGAAGATGACGCCGCCGAGCGTGAGGATCCAGGTCGACCCCGACTTGAACGCCTCGCCGAGATGGAACTCGTCCTCCGGCTCGCCTTCGGCGTAGTTTGGCGTGCCGGCGGGAGGCTCCTCGACCTTCCACTGGTACAAGATGAGCACGATGACGGCAAAGCCGAAGGTAAACCACCACACGCCCTGCCAGCCGAAGTTCGTCGTGATGCCGCTCGCGATGAGGAACAGCAAGGTCTGCGAGCACATCATCCATGAGCCCCACAGACCCATCGGAGCCCCGCGCTTCTTCGCCGGGAACCACATGGAGATCACGGCGGGGCCGACGACGGCGATCATCCCGACGCCGACGCCCTCGAGAATGCGCGAGAGAAGCAGCACGGTGAAGTTCGGCGCCAAGGCGCCGATAACCGAACCGACCGCCGCGCACACAAGCGCGACGACGCCGACGCGCTTGACGCCGAGCCTGCGCATAAGCACCGACGCCGGAATGGCCGTGATCAATCCCATGATCGTAAACACCGAGGTGAGCCATCCGGCGTCCGTCTCCCCGATGCCGAAGGACGCCATCAGCACATCGAGCACCGGCGCCGTCTTGTTCTGAACGTTGGCGAGCGCGAAGCCGCCGAAGAATGCGATGATGACGACAACCCAGGCGACCGTCGTCTTTTGCTTCTTTGTCATGTAATCCCCTCTCTCTCCCCTGATGATCCGTTGCATGCGCGGCACGGCTCGCTCGACGTGCGGTGCGAAAAGTCCGAAGCCCGATCCGAAGCGCCTGGCGCGCTGATCGAACGCCCGAGGTGCCGCAGCCCCGAGGAAGCAGCCGGCGCCTCCTCTGCAGGCGGATGGGTTTCGCGCCTCCTTCCCCTCGGCACTCCCCAGTGCGACGGCGACGACGTGCATGTCCCCTCATATGCGTGTCGCGAATACGAGAACGTGCTCCGCCCCCTCATGGGAAATTCATGCAAGAAACGTGCCAAGAAGTGCCCGGCTGCCCGGGCGGAAAGAATAACCGCACATCAGAGACGTGCGGTTATTGCAAGAGAAAACGAGTCGGTCTCAAAATGATTCACAACGAGACAGCGAGCGGCGCCATGACGCGCCGCATGAGCCTGTCGACGCCCCAGCGCTCGAAGGTCGGCGCGCGCTTCAAACGGTAGACCGCCTCGAAGAACCCGTCGGGCATCGTGCTTTGGGCCCCGTGCCGGGCGCCTGCGCCGTAAGCCTCATCGACGCAGGCCACTGCGCCCCACTTCGACTTCGGATGCATCCGCTCCGGCACGAAGCGGATTCGGACGAAAGCAATCCGATCGGTGTTTCCGTTATTTCGCCGCGTAGCTGACGTGCGAGTTGTTCACGAGCCACGAGAGAGCGGCTTCGCGGCGCGCGAACACGTAGGCCCGATCCCCGAGGCCCTGGTCCTCGAGCTGCTTGCGGATCTTCTCGCGCTGCTCGGCGTCGTCGCCCGGCATCTGGGCGGTCACCTGCTCCTCGGTCAACTCGATGTTCAGATGGTCGGCGAGCGCGTCGATGGCGCAGGTCGCACGCAGCGCCGCCATCGGCTGCCCGTCCATGAGGTCGGCCAGATCGGGTTCTTCGACCAACCGCTTCGCAAGCTCTTCGAGCACGACGTCGGGGAACTGCGGGTCGTCGCGGCGCATGTCGGGAAGCCCGAACTTGCTCGCGACGCCCTCCCGAAACTCTGCGACCGTGGTCGCAGGCGCAAAGTGCTCGCGCACGAGCTCGTCGCTCAACTCGGGAGCGACCATCGCGAGGATCTTCTCCACATACACCGTCATCGTGAGCGCGGAGAAACCGCCCTCCTTGGCGAGCGGGGTCTTGACTTTCGCAACGACCTCGCGCTCCTCGCCTGGCAGCATGCCGAGGATCTCGTCGTCGAAGGCGCGCGGCATCTCGCCGGCGCCCACGTGGTAGATCGAGTGCTGCAGCACGAAGTTTCTCGCCGGCGCGCCGTCGAGCGCCGCGTCCTCGGTGGTGACGACCACGTAGTCGCCGCGCCTCACGCCGCGCTCCTCGGCGACCTCGTGGTATTCGGACAGCGGTTCGAGCAGCTTCTCGATCTGCGCGTCCACGAGCCCCTCGGGCACGCGCGGGCGCGGCAGGACGACCTCGACGGGATCGTACGATGTCAGGGTGTAGCGTTTCATGCGGGTTCTCCTCCCCCTCGTGTATCGGCATCGGCCCTACGGCCGACCCTTTCCTCTTCGGCGCCGGATGCGGCTCGGGAATCGGCGCCCCCTACAGATCGAGCTCCTCGACGCGGCGGCGCAGGTCGCGTTGGCGCTCGGACAGGATCATGTCGGCGTTGTGCTCGAAGTACGACGCGCTTCCATGCTGGGCGATGTAGCGCGCGGTCGCGGTGCGCGAGGTCAGCTCGGTGGTGAACACGAGCATTTCCTGCGCGTCGCCGAACGCGGCCTCGACGAACGAGAAAGCGCTCGCCAGGCTCCCCTCGATGGCCGCCGCCCGCGCGCGCAGCTCGTCGGCCGTCTGGGCGAACGAGCGCTCGACGGACGCGAAAGCCTCCGCCGCGCCGCCCCCCTCCCGCTCGGCAAGCGCCGCGAAGGCATGAAGGCGCTCGATCTCCGTCTCGGCCGCATCGCGCGTGCGGCGCGCGAGCACTCCCGTCGCGACCGACAGCTCGAGGGCGCTTTCGCGCTCGATCCCGACCTCGCGCAGCAGCCCAGCCGCATCCTCGGCGCCTTCCTCGACGGCTCGCTTGACGCGGCGCAGGTCGTCGCGCAGCCTCACGAGCACGTCGGTCTCGTTCATCGCCTCCTGCATGTCGCCGGTCAGCGCGTCGAGCAGAAGCCCCACGATGGACAGGCGCTCGTCGAACTCCGCTTCCCGCGCGCGCTCGACGACGTCATCGACGGCCTTGCCCCCAAGCACGTCCTCGATGCGGTAGTCCTCGCGATATTTTGAGAAAAGCTCGTAGTAGGCGGCGAACTCGCGGGCGATGCCCTCGCTCTGCACGTACTGCACGACGAGATCCGCGTCCACCGGCTTGCCGAGCTTTTCAAACACCCCGATCATGTCGGACAGGTCGTCCCAGCCGCGAGCCGTGACGAACGAAGCTCCGTCAAGCGTCGTCTCGACGGAGTAGAAGCGGTCCTTCTTGATGTCGAGGAAGGTCGTGATCGCCGGATGCGTGCCCTTCTCGAGCGCATAAGCCTTCCATGCGGCGAAGTCGGGCTCGACGGCGATCCGCTTCACGCGGTCGAGCGTCACGATGTCGAACTCGTGCACCGACTTGTTGTACTCGGGCGGGTTTCCGGCGCACGCAACCACCCAGCCATCGGGCACCTTGTGCCGCCCGAAGGTCTTGAACTGCAAAAACTGCAACATCGACGGGTAGAGCGTTTCCGACACGCAGTTGACCTCGTCGAGGAAGAGGATCCCGCTTCTCACGCCCGTGCGCCGCATGTAGTCGTAGATCGAGGCGATGATCTCGCTCATCGTGTACTCGGAAGCCTCGTAGTCGACGCCCTCGAAGGACTCGTGCACGATGAACGGCAGGCCGAGGGCGCTCTGGCGCGTATGGTGCGTCATCGAGTAGCTCACCAGCCCGATGCCGAGCTCGTCTGCGATCTGCGCCATGACGGCCGTCTTTCCGATGCCTGGCGCGCCGATGAGGAACACCGGCCGCTGTCTGGACGGGTCGAGGAGCGGGCATCCGCGCTCGTCCGTCGCAAGGTAGGCTTCGATCGCGTCCTTCACGTGCTGCTTCGCTTGCGCGATGTTCATACGTCCCCCTTCGTGGCGCGCTGCGGTGAGTCGTGCTGCGGAATCGCCGCCGGCCGACCTCGGACGCCCGGGCTTCCGGAGCCGGGGAGACCGCCGCCACGGCGCAGGCCCTGTGCGCGAGCCCCCCGCGCCGTCCCACGCTCGGAAGCCGCCGCGCCGCGCGGCCTCGATCCGGGAGCCTCCGCCGCCAGGTCGGCGTCCCGCAAGATCACCTTGTAGGCCCAGGGCGGCACGGGCGGGTCGCTGTAGCCGTCGTCTACAAACACGAACACGGCATCGTAGGCGGGCTTGCGCCTCGGAAAGATTCCCTGGCCGTCGGTGAAGTACACGAGCCCCTGCAGGTCGGAGAACTCGCGCTTCTCGACGAGCAGGTTCACGTACTCGAATACGGGGCGGAAGTCCGTTCCGCCGAAGCCCTTCAGCTTAAGCGACTCGATCACGCAATCGAGCTGGTCGAGCGAGGTGATCTTCGTGTCCTCCTGGACGCGCGCGTCGCACTGGATGAGATGGATGTTCACGCGGTCATGAAAGCTTTCCGCCTGCTTCAAGATGTTGTAGGTCTTGCGCATGAATGCCTGCACCGTCTCGCCCGACACCGATTCCGAGGTGTCGATGGCGATGGCGAAGTCGCGCACCGAGCGGTCCTCCCGGTACTCGAGCGGCTCGATGAGCGGCATGTTGCCGTAGCGCTCGAGTCCGAAGGTGTAGTAGACGTAGTCGAACTCGTCGGGGTTCACGCGCATGCGCTCGTGCAGCGTCGCGAAGCGTTTGAGGAAGGCCGTGTAGTCGCAGCGTTCGCGGTTCACGGCGGCAAGCGCGGTCGCGAAGCTGCCGACCTCGTCCCCGCGCCGCGACACCTGGGCCTCGATCTCCGTCTGAATGCGGCGACTGACGTCCCCCCACTGCTCGGCGAGCTCTCGCGTCGCCTCGTCGTTCGGATTCGGGGCTTCCCGCTCGTCGGACTCGCCTCCGTCCCCGCCCTTCCCGTCG
>CAZBEP010000004.1:17679-24606 GCA_964490925.1 uncultured Eggerthellaceae bacterium
CGCCCTTCCCGTCGTCCTCGGCCTCCCAGCCCTCCCCGCCCGTCGAGGCGTCGAAGGGAGCCTGCCCCGCAGTCTCCGGCAGCGCGCCGCCTTCGGAATCGAGCGTCTCTTGGCGCGCCGCGCCGCGCGTCCCCCGCGAGGCGTCGTCGCCGTCCGAGGCGTACCACAGACCGTGCGCGTCATGGAAAAACAGCGGCGAGAGCGACCTCAGGTCGATCGCGCTTCCCTCGTTCGAGAAGAACCAGTAGAGGCGCTCGGCGGTCACGACGCCGCCCATCTTCGCGCAGATGAGTTTGAGCGACTCCCGGGCGCGGCGATCCATGTTGCTCGGGAATGCCTCGCCCACGAGGTCGAGCAGGATGGACTCGATCGCGATGTCGCAGGCGACGTCCCAGGGCTGCCGCAGCACCGAGTACAACATGAACGGATGGCGGAAGATGCAGTGGAACAGGCAGTGGATGACGTCGCGGACGACCTCGTTCGGCGATACCTTGAAGCGGTTCACCACGAACACCGGGTCGTAGAACATGCTGGCGCCGTTGCTGGCGATGCCCGAAATCTCGAAGTCGGCCACGAGCGGCATGCGCCAGAGCGCCTGGTCGAAATAGCGGAAGCGCACGGCGAGTGCCGCGCGCGCCTCCTCGAGGACGTCGTGGGCGACCGGCGCGCAGACCTCGAAGCGCCTCCGCTTCTCCGCCATCCGCTGCTCGGCAAGGACGCTCGCGCGCTCGCCGTCGCCCGCGACCCGCTTCCCCGCGCCCATCGGGCGCAGCCCGCCGCGCAGGCCGAGGCGCTCCCGCTCGGCAAGGGCGAGGTCTCCGGGCAGTATCGGCGTCAGATCCTTCACGCAAGCCCTCTCTACAAGCTGAAATCGACGCCCGTCGACAGGCCGCGCCGATGCGCGAGCTCGAGCAGGCATGCGGTCGCCTGTGCCTCGCCCGCGTGCGTCGCCGCCCCGAGCTCGGCTCCCACGCAGGCGTCGTCGAGCGCTCCGAGATCGCACAGCAGCGAAAGCGACGCGAGGTCGCCGTGCCGCGCGAACCAGCGGCATGCCGCAGCCTGGCGGCGCCGGAAGATGCCGACGAAGGTCTCGCGCATGCGCTCCGTCAAAGCCACCGGGTTTGCGAGCCGCGCGATCGCCGCCGGCGCGAAGCGTCCGACGTCGGCCGTATGCGACACCCACGAGTCGTAGTAGCCGAACTCGAACACCGTGCCGTTCGCGCCGGCGGCGAGCAGATGCGTCACGTTGCGATAGCGCGCCGAGAGCTCCGGAAGGGGGAAGTCGCCGGAGGCGGACCCCTCCACCGGGCGGCCGTACTCGACATGCACGACCGACATCGCCCGCGCGACGGCGAAGGCGTCGCCGCAGATGCAGCGCAAACCTCCATGCACGAACAGCTCCTCGACGCGCGTCGCGCCGCTGAACGCGTTGGACTCGATGCGGTTCACCGCCTCCGGGATGCGCACCGAAGTGTCCGGCCCCACGTAGAGCAGGCAGGCGTCGCCCCCGTCCTCGCCGGCGCCGCGCGCGCACAGAAGGCCGCTCTCCAGGTAAAAGGAGGCGTTGCGCGCATCCACGTCGACGGCTTCGAGCGGGCGGGCGGCATGCATGACGCGGCTGCCCTGCACGAGCAGCGCCTCGGCGCCGATGCGCCCCACCTTAGGCCCGAGGGAAAGCTCCCTGACGCCCGTGTCGAGAAAGGCGCGCGCTCCGATCGCCTCGAGCGAGGCGGGAAGGCCGACCTTCGTCAGGCCGCGACAGCCGCGAAACGCCTCGGCGCCGATCTCGACGACGCCCTCGGGCAGCGAGATCTCGCGCAGGCGCGCATTGCGCCGGCAGGCCGCAGCGGCTATCCGGCGCGTGCCCGGACGCACGGCGTAGCGCGACGCCGTGCCGATCAGCTCGACGAAGTCCTCGCCGCAATACAGCCCGCCCGCAACATCGAGCGTAAAGCGCGTCGCGCCCTCCGCGAAGGCTATGCCCCCTTCGCCGACGAGCGCCTGAGCCGGCGTGCCGGCAAACGCGCGCTCGCCGATCGCCGAAAGCGTCGCCGGCAGCACGATAGAGGCGAGCGACGACGAGGCGAAGGCTTCGGCGCCGATCTCGACGACGCCCAAGGAAAGCTCGCAGCGGACGAGGCTGCGGCACAGGTAGAAAGCCTTCTCGCCGATGCTGCGCAGCGAGGCCGGCATCCGCATCTCCCGGATGCCCGATTTCGCAAAGGCGAGGCGCCCGATGCGCTCGAGCGTGTCGGGAAGTTCGATCTCGACGGTGCCCGCCGCAGAGTCGAAGGCGCGCTCGGCGATCGCCCGGCAGCCCTCGGGCACGCGGTAGCGCTCGCAGGCGACGACGAGGCGCTCGAAGCGCTCGCCCGCCGCAGAGAAGAGCGCGAGCCCGTCCGTGGAGTAATGCGCGTCGTCTCCGTCGACCTCGAGGCGCTCGATCTCGTCGTGGTCGGCGAACAGGAGCGGCTCTATCTCGCGCACCGGATGCCCGTCCGCCTCGGCCGGGATGCGAACCGTCGCCGACGAGCCCTCGTAGAGCGCCAGGCGAGCCGAGCCGTCGGGGCGCAGCGTATAGCGGAAGTCTCCCGCGCGCAGCTCCGGCAGGGCCTTGTCTCCCGCGCGCAGCTCCGGCAGGGCCTTGTCCCCCGCGCGCGGCGAGGCGCCCTTTGAGCGGCTTCGCCCCTCGACCCGATAGCCTTCGAGGGCCGGATCGTTGATGAGCTCGCGGTTCCGCAGCTCGATCGGACTGAGCCGCGGTTCGGACGGGTCTTTCTCCCGCGCCGTCGGAGGTGCTGCGACCTGCGTCGCCGCGCCGAAGCGCGCATCGGCGGCCGGGCGGGCGCACACGCCGTCGTGCCGAGGAGCCTGTGGCGAATACCCCTGCGGCGTCAGCTTCGTCGACACGGCGCCCCCTCTTCTCAGAATCCCTCGCGCTTCCCTCGACTCGCGCGCCCGCCCCGCCCGGCGACGCGAAGCCCCGTGCGCCGCCTGCCCGCATCGGACGGAGAGACGGAAGGCGCCGGAGGATCGAACGGGATCCTCCGGCGCGCACCCTGATCTATCGTTCTGCGCTCAGGCCGCTCGAAGCCTGCCGGCTCCGATCGCGACAGGCGCCCCGTAAAGCCGCACCGCACTTCTTGCAGTGCGTTCTGCTTCCGAGAACGTAGCTTCCGCATTCGGGGCAGATCTTCGTCCGACCCGCCTTGAGGCATTCGTCGCACAAAGGCCGCTCGAAGGGCGAGCAGAAAAAGCACGCCTTCTTCACCTCGGTGTTCAGGTGCGTCACGGCCTTCGTCTCGTCATGGACGATCGGCGTCCCGCACTTCGGGCATATCTCCCATTCGTAGGGGTTGTACCGTCCGCACACCGGGCATTCGACCGGGAACCTCATCTCCGCTTTCTTATGGCAGCGGTTGCACCACGGGCTACACGTCCTGCAGTTGGGCATGTCGCATCGCCCTGCTTTCTCGGATACGGTCTATCCGCCGAGCGCCCTACGCCTTCGGAGCCGGGGGCTTCGGGCCGCCGGGAGCCGGTGCGCCGGGAGCCTTCGGAGCGTCGTCGAGCCCCTTGGGCGTGAGCGAGATCTTCTGGGGAGCGCCCGCAGCCGGAGCGGCGCCCGCGTTCGCGGCCTCCTTCGAAGCCGCAAGGTCGGTGCCGCACTTCATGCAGGTCTCGTTCGTCGGCTTGTTGAAGGCGCCGCACTCGAGGCATTTGACGATCGTCACGGTCGTTGCAGGTCTGTAACACATATCGCTTTCTCTCCTTATTCGGCTCTCGCCGCGCCTCAATGGGGCGCCCCGCCTCGGTTTTGCCGGGGCGCCCCACGCGGCGTCATGGCCTTCGCGCAACGGGAAAGCCTTGGAACCCCACGCGGTTTACTGCTCGGGCACGAACACCCACGAACGCGGCGTCTCCTTCGCCATCTCGGCGAGCTCGTCCACCGTGCCGTACTTCATGCAGGCGGCCTGGCAGTGATGCACGCAGGTCGGCAGCTTGCCCATGCCGACGCGCTCCTCGCACAGGTCGCACAACGAGGTGAACACGGGAAGGATCGTGTACTCGTACTTCCCGTTCGGCTGCATGCGCGGGCCGTCCTCGAACAGGATGATGCCGTTGGCCTCTCCGGCCTGCCAGCCGTGCTCGACTTTGCACGCCATCACGCAGGAGCGGCAGCCGGTGCACCACTGGTAATCAACAAGAATTCCGTACTTGTCAGCCATAGTTACTTAGCCTCCCCATGAAGAGCGACCTTCTCAGAGATCGACTCGTCGTTCTCCTTCGTGACCGGGTAGATCTTGCAGATCTGGTTCGCGTACGGGGCGCCGTACAGCGTCGGGCCGGTAACGCCCTGGACGGTCAGGTTGTTGATGTTGGAATCGAACACGCCGAAGAGGTTCGGCTCGGCGCCCTCGGTCTCGGGGAACCACCAGCCGTGCTCGGCGCGAACCGTGTCGGTCTTGAGCGAGGCGTTGAGGCGCACGCGCTGCTTGCCCTTGCCGCGCATGTTCTCGATCCAGATCCAGTCGCCCGCCGTCACGCCAAGCTTCTCGGCGGTCTCGGGGTTGAGGTCGACCAGCGGATCGGGGTGCGACTCGCGCAGACGCGGAACCTGGCGCTCCTCGCTGTGGAAGTACTCCCAGGTGCGGGCGCCGGTAGTCAGAACGTACGGATACTCCTTGAACAGCTCCGGCGTGGAGACCGGGCTCTCGGGCGGCTCTTCGAAGTAGGGCAGCGGATCGAAGCCCCAAGCCTCGAACAGCGTGTTGTACAGCTCGCACTTGCCGGTGTTGGTGTTGAAGCCGGGCTGCCCGTCGTCGCGGAGCCAACCGCGCTCGTGCTTGCGATAGGCCCAGTCGTCCGGCCAGTCGATGACCTTCTCGCGCAGCTCGGGGAAGGTCTCGTCGGTCTTGTGCGGCCACCCGGCATGGAAGCGGTTGCCGGACTGGATCCACCAGGTCATCAGCTCGATGTCGTTGTTCCACGGGAACAGGCGCGGATTGAGGCGCTTGCCGAGCTCGAGGATGATCTGCTCGTCGGACTTGGCCTCGTAGTAGTCGGAGACCTTGACGATGGAGCGCAGCGGCCACCACCACACGCGCGCAGAGTTACGCTCGCAGCTCATGCCGCAGGGCAGCACGATGTCGGCACAGGCGATCGCGGTCGGGGTCATGAACACTTCGACGGCGACGTTGTACCACACCGACTTCATGGCCTTGTACACGCGCGGGGCGTCGGAGGCCATGTTCGCGATCGGGTTCGTGGACTGGATGAAGATCATGCGGATCGGGTAGGGCTCGCCGGTCTCGATCGCGTTGAGGGCGGTGTCGCCGTTCGCGGTCGGGTCGAAGCCGAGGGCGTGCAGCGGCGAGGTCTCGACGCCGAGCATCTTGCCGAGCATCTCGTCGGAGAGGTTCCACATGCCGCAGCCGTAGGAGTCCGGAATGTCGTAGGCGCAGCGCGGGATCATCATGCCGCCGGGCACGTCGATGTCGCCGCAGATGGCGCCCATGGACAGCAGCGCCTGGGCCAGCGGGATGCCGCAGACGGTCTGGTCGACCTTGAGGCCCCACTGGATCGTAGAGGGGTTGCCCTTGGCGAACAGGCGGGCGGCGGTGCGGATGTCCTCGGCGTCGACGCCCGCGATCTCGGCGGCGCGCTCGACCGGGTACTCCTTGCAGCGCTCGGCCAGCTCGTCAAAGCCGTAGCACCAGTTCTCAACGAAGTCGTGATCGTAGAGATCCTCTTCGATCATCACGCCGAGCATCGCGATGACGACGGCGGCGTCGGTGCCGGGGCGAACCTGCAGCCAGACCTCGGCCTTGGAGGCAAGCCAGGTGCAAGAGGGGTCGAGCACGATGAGCTCCGTGCCGCCCTGCTTCATGACGTCGATGATCCAGTGGCCGAAGAAGCCGTCGCCGTTGGAGACGAGGGCGTTGTTGCCGACAATGAGCATGTACTCGGGGTATACGTACTCGGGATCGGCGTAGCGCTTCTCGAGGTGCTGCGAGCAGTCGGCCACGAAGAAGTCGCCCATGAAGCAGTGGCCGATGGTCGTGCGGGGCAGGTAGCACGCGTCGCCGGAGAGGAAGCCGAGCGTGAAGTTCGGGCTGCCGAAGGCGGCGTAGCTCAGGTACGGCGTCTGCCAGCAGATGTTGCGGCCGGTGCCCTGGATGGAGAGGATGGACTCAGGGCCGTAGTCCTCCCAGATCTGCTTCACATGCTCGACGATATCGTCGTAAGCCTCGTCCCACGTGATGCGCTCCCACTTGTTCTCGCCGCGCTCGCCGACGCGCTTGAGGGGGTACTTGAGGCGATCCGGATGATAGAACGTCTCGACGACGTCGAGGCAGCGCATGCACAGACGGCCCTGGTTGTAGGGACTCAGCGGGTCGCCCTCGATCTTCTCGACCTTGCCGTCTTTCGTGTAGTAGAGAACGGAGCAGCCGTTGTGGCAGCCAGGAGCGGTCCACATGTTCGTACGC
Source organism: uncultured Eggerthellaceae bacterium (assembly GCA_964490925.1). GTDB lineage: Bacteria > Actinomycetota > Coriobacteriia > Coriobacteriales > Eggerthellaceae > CAZBEP01. The sequence continues at coordinate 24,171 of CAZBEP010000004.1, forward strand.
GTGACTGTGTACTCGCCTTCCTGCCACTGCCAGTCGGTTTTGTAGACGTCTTTGTTGACGCCTTCGAGCTCATTGGTAAGCATCCCTTGTTTCCCTTCTTTCCGTCCGAAAGAATCAGCTCCGATTCCTTAGACTTCCCCGTCTTTCAGCTGCGGGCGGCGCGGCTTCGTCCAGTCGCGTCCGGCGGCGTCGGTGGCCTTCTGCTGCCACGCCTGCTTGTTCTTGGTCGGATCCGCCATATGGGCGTCCTTGCGTTCCTGCTGGAACTCCTTGTCGAGATCCTTCCTTTCCTCTGCCATCTCGAATCCTCCTCTCCTGCCGTTTCCATCCTTTCGAGATGTCTCGGCGCTCCCCTCGAGCATGCGGCGTGCCTTCGCCTCCCATACGGCCGCGCCTCGGCATCGACCGTCCCGGCACGCGCAGCGCATCAGTGCCC
>CAZBEP010000004.1:24706-26936 GCA_964490925.1 uncultured Eggerthellaceae bacterium
CGGGTCAGCGCCGGCGAGCGGACTTCGCCGGGATGCCGAGCTCCTCGCGATACTTATTGACGGTTCGCCTCGAGATGCGCACGCCCTGCTTCGCCAGCTCGTCGGCAATGGCCTGGTCGCTCAAGGGACGCGTCCGGTCCTCGCCCTCGACAAGGTCGACGATGCGGCGTTTGACGCCCGTCGAGGAGACGGCGTCGCCCCGCTCGCCCCCGACGGCGGAATGGAAGAAGAACTTGAGCTCGAACATGCCCTGCGGCGTCTGCATGTAGTTGCCGTTCGCCACGCGGCTCACCGTGGATTCGGAGACGCCCACCATCTCTGCGACGGAGGCCATCGTCAGCGGCCTGAGCCGCTCGAAGCCCTCATCGAAGAACTCGGCCTGCAGCTCGGCGATGCAGCAGGACACCTTGTACAGCGTCGCCTTGCGATACTGCAGGCTGTCGAGAATACCTTCCGCCTCGGCGAGCTTCTCCTTGAGGTAGCGCGCAGACTCCCCGCTCCCGCTCGCCTCGCGAGCGAGCGTGCGGTAATGCTCGTTGATGCGCAGATGCGGAAGGTAGATGTCGAGCATGCGCACGGAAAAGCCGCCGCCCTCCGCTCGCTCGACCACGACTTCCGGCCACACCGGCTGCGAGGATCTGCCGAACTGGGCAGCAGGATGGGGGTTGCAGGCGCGGATCGCGTCGAGCGCCTCGGTGACCTCGACCAACGTGACGCCCAGGTCGCGCGCGACGGCCGAAGGGCTGCGCGTGGCGAACTCCTCGAGATGCTCGTCGAGGATCTCCCTGAGCAGAGGCGACATAGCCTGTTCCGCCTCGAGCTGGATGCTCAGGCACTCGGCAAGGCAGCGCGCGCCGACGCCGGCCGGCTCGAGGCGCTGAATAAGCCCGAGCGCCGCTTCGACCTCCCCCTCGTCGGCCTCGAGCGAAGCGGCTATGGCCGGTATCGGCGTGCGCAGGTAGCCGTCGCCGTCGATGCAGCCGATCAGGTATTCCCCGACGGCGCGCAGACGCTTGTCGTCGACCAGCATGTCGAACTGCTCGGTGAGATAGTCTTCGAGGGTCGTCTCATCGACGAGAAAGCGATCGAAGGAGAAGCTTCTCTGCGAGGTGTCTGCGCGCTCGGAGTCGAAGTTTTCGGGGCTGCCATGCCCGCGCCTCTCGAACAGGGCGTCGCTGCTCACGTCGCGGCGGTACCGATCAACCTCGAAGGGGTGCGTCGGCTCGCGCCAGTCGTCATCGTCGAGGAACGGGTTTTCCTCCACGCACTGTTCCACGTAGTCGACAAGGTCGGTCGCGCTCATCTGGAGCACGGAAATGCCCTGTTTGAGTTCCGTCGTCAAATGGAGCCCGCGATGGAGCGATATGCTGTTCGTCGGCCTCAGATCCACAATCCACCCCCCAGGGATCGTCGAGCTTTCGGTCGCATGCCGCCCGCGCGTCGTTTCGCATGCCGCAGTCCCCTTCTGCAGCAGGCAGGCCATGCGACGGTCGCGGCTGCGCCGAGCGCGACGATCAAGGGGATCGAAGCGCGCAAGCCGTTCAGCGCATTGTACGCGCGGGGCTTCTCCGGCGCAATCGTCGCAGGAGCGGATGTTGCCGACTGCGGCGCGCTGCCGAGCGCTCCTACTACCGCGACGTGCTCAACTTCCCCTGCCCCTTTCCCCTTCGCCAGCTCGCTCGAAGAGACGCGCCTCATGGTCGCCGGCAATCGGGGTCTTCTCCTCCTTGGGGAACGGACGCGCGGCGGTGCCGCCGGAGGCGTTGTCAAGCGGATCCCGCTCATGAGGCCGACGGGGCAGCTCACGCGAGACCACTACGGAAACGATGATAGATCACGTCCTTCAAGGCTTCGGTGGTTCCTGCGGGCAGGGGTTCACGCCGTCGCCGGGAAACGCGGCGGGCGGGCTCCCTCCTCCGGGAGGTGCGGCGGGCGCCCCCTCCTCCGGGGTGCGCGTGGCCGAAAAACCTGCCGGAGAACCCCATGTCGCCTTCTGCTTTTACCGCTCGCTCACCCACACAAACCCCCGAAGGGTCGATAGTACTAGCCTGCGGCCTCCCAGAAAGCTCCGCCATTGGGCTTTTCGGGCCGCCGGCCGATATGCGGCCCCACCTCCCAAGAGGCGACAAGGCCCCTGCTCGCTTCGTGGGCGGGAGCCTTTCTATATCCGGCTCCGACGCTCCTTCGAGGTGCTAGGCCAGACGGCATCCGGCGCGCGGGCGGCGGCGGG
>CAZBEP010000005.1:0-12202 GCA_964490925.1 uncultured Eggerthellaceae bacterium
CAGGCGCCCGGCACGGGGCTTGAAGGCCGGAATGGATTGATCGGCGTTTCCCAAGGCTTCGCGGCGTCTATCCGATGCCCCTGCGTCGGCCTGCGGCATGCGCGCCTACGATGCGTAGCGTTCCAGATAGTTCAGAAGCTCCTGGCGGGAGTGCAGGCCGGTCTTTGCGTAGATGCGCTTGATGTGCGCATGCACCGTGCCCTGGCTGATGAAGAGCTTCTCCCCCACGCTCTTTTGCGTGAAGCCCTGTGCGTACAGCGCGAGCACCTCTATCTCGCGCTCGGACAACAGGAACTGAGCCCCCATCTTCGCCGCGCTGCGAGCCATCGCCTCCTGCCGTATGTCGGTCAGGCTGGCCGCCCGCCGCGACCCCTCATCGTCGATGCCCATAACCCTCGCGAGCTTCGAGTCGCGCTCAGGCCCCTGCTTTTCGCTGCCGCCCATGACGCTCAGAAGCATCATGAATACGATCTGCGTCGAAGCTATCAGGAACAGCCCCACCAGAGCGTGGGAGAACGCGTCGCTCACCAAGGACGGGAAGGCAAACGGCAGCGCCATGCGCGAGAGCGCGCGGCAGCCCATCCATATGAAGCGACCGGCGATCGCGTAGTAGTACGGATCTCGCCAGCCGCAGGTCATAAAGAAAACGGTGACGTAGTGGGTGAATGCGACCATGAGCGCATTGAGCGCCGTCGCAAAGACGGCTCCGAGCTCGAGCATGTCGGGGAAGGCCCCGTACAGCACCAAGGCGACGCAGGCCAAAAGCTCCATGATGGCAAACGTCGCCGCAAAGATCATGCGCTGGCGCCCGGTGAGCGCGAGGGCGATGACCCAGATGCCGACGGCGATGACGACGAGCGCATAGGAAAGGCGGGTGGGCGGCGTGAAGGGGATCTCGATGCCGTCGGGATAACCGCGCAAGAACCCGATGACGACGGACAGAAGCCCTACGCCAACGGCGCTCGCAACGAGGAACCGCTTGTCGAAGGCGGTCGTCCTCGGGGAACCGAAGAAACCCTTCGAGCCTTCCTCGGCGCCGCCGACGCTCTCGATGTCGCACGGCCTCGGCTTCGAGCGCTCCCAGGCCATACAGGGGTACTGAGCCAAAACGAAGGCGCCTCCGACGCCGTACGCAACGGTTTCCGGCAACAGGGCGCAGAGGTACAGCTCGACCTCGCTGACGATGATCGCGGCAAACACGACGACCGCTGTGACTGCGGGCGTCGCCCCCTTCACACGGCGCAGCCAGTAGAATACGGCGGCAGACCCGAAAAAGGTCGCCGCAGCGCAGAGGACAAGGCGGATTTCGGCGGCGCTGTCGGGAAGAGAGTCCACGACGCCGACTCCGATGACGGAGAGGAACTCGGTGGCAATGCAAAGGTAGGCGGCGGCCGTGACGACGTGATCGGGAATGCTCGCCTTGCGTGCGGCGAGCACGACGAACACGACGAGGAAGGCTCCGAGCGCAATCAGCGTCGCACCGTCGGTGAACAGGCCGGAGTCCGTGCTCCGGTAGCTATCGTAGCCCGCGACGACAACCCCCGCGCGCGCGAACGCAAGCCCGAGGAAAAGCGGCCGCAGCAAGCGCAGGAGGGTCAGCGTTTCGCGGGCGCGGGAAAGCCCCCCGACGCGTGGCGGAGCCGAGCCGCCGGCGTGAGTCGAAGCGTCGGGGTCGACCGCCGCCTTGGCGGACTCGCAGCGCGGCTGCGCGGGGTTCGCGCCGAGCCTTCGGGTCAGGATCCCGCGTGCGTCACGGCCGGACAAGTCGACGAAACCGCCGACAAGCTCGTTCATACGGCCCGCCCCCTCTCCGCGCAGTCCGCATTTTTCGACTGTTTTTCGTTCGGGCGATACGCGGCTTCCCTGAGGAAGGATCCGCGCATCGCCTTCTTCGATTCTAGCGTAAGCAGGCAAACGCGTTTGCGCCTCGGACGCACGACGCGCTGCCGCGTATTCGCAAACGCATAGGAATGCTGCGGCGACGGACGGCACGATCAAGGCGTAAGAACTTCCTCCTTGCGTCCTCCCCGGTCGAAACAAGCGCCGGAGGCGCCGCCCCTCGCGCTGCGGCGCGAGGGCGGGCATCGATCCGCAGGCCGAAATGACGACCTATACGTTCATGACGCGGCCGACGGAGTTCCACTCCGCCCGCGCCTGCGCGAGGCGCGGCGAGAGGTATTTCGTCGAGTAGAAGTACACGTCCCCGTTCGAGGCGACCGTCCGCTCGATGTCGTCGTAGTCGCCCGATGCGCACGCGGCCTCCCAGACCGCCTCGATGTCGTCGTCCGTCATGCAAAACGGCGCGTTCTTCAGGCTGGTGGCGGCGAGAGGCCGCGGGTATACGCGCGAGTCCTCCCGCACGCAATCAGCAAAGGTGACGAGCGGGTCTCCCTCGGCCGCCAGAAAGGCCCAGTGGGCGTACGCGTCCGTCATGCCCGTGCGGTCGTAGAGGTAGTAGCTTCGCGCACCCACGAGCGCGACGATGCCCCCGCAGTCGATCGCGCGGGCGACGGGCACGCCGTCCTCGTCCGTATCGGGCACGAGCACGTATTCGCCGTCGATGCGCGCCAGGCGGTATCCGTCGGGAAGCTTCAGGGAGGCGAAGGGATCCTCGGCGCCTGCGTCATCGGGGTCGAAGGAGGCTTCCTGGGCTTCGGCCTCCTGCGCGGCGCGCTTTGCCTCCTCGGCGCGCTCCGCGCGCCGGCGAGCCTCCTTGGCTCGCGCGGCATCGCGGGCTGCGGCATCTTCCTCGGCGGCGCGATCGCGCTCGAACACGGGTACGCCGACCGTGCGCGTGGCGGAGCGCGCCCGCCCGAGACCGCGCCGCCGCACGCGCTCGTTGGCGGCGGCCGCTTTGGAGGCCGAGGCCGTCTCGACCTGCGGCGCGTCGGCCTCAGCGAGGGGTTTCGCACCATCCTGCGAGGCGTCGCCGTGCTCTGCAAGGTAGTCGTACACGAACATCTCGAAGGACTCGGCGTCCATATGCTCGGGCACGAAGCCCCGCTCGGTCCACCTCGTCGGCTCGACGAGCTCGCTCGAGCGGGACCGTTCCCTCACGTCGGCGAACACGGCGGCGAGGGAGTTGTTCTCGGCAACGGCGCGCATGCGGCGCGCGCGATCGTCTTCGGCGCCGCCCGCCCCCTCCGGCGGAGCCTCCCCTTCGACGGCACCGGACGGGGAACCCTCGGAGTCAGCGATGGCCTTTCCGCCCCCTCCGGCGGCGCAGCCGCGCGCATCCGCCTCCGCAGGCGTCGCGGACCCTGCTGCCTCCTTTGCGCCCGCAAGCCCTATGCCCTCTTCTGCAACCGCGATCCTCGCAGACTCGGCGCCCCCTGCGCCGGCGGGGCTCATCGCGCGCCCCCTTCGCCTACCGCCGCGCGCATCTCCTCGATCATCAGCTCGATGCGCGTGTCGCGCAGCGAGCAGTGCTCGCCCATGATGCAGCCAACGGATCCCTCGTCGCACGGAATACATTCGTCCAGCCGCGCGCGATCCGCGCCCTGCCCCACGAGGTAGTCTCCGACAAGCGCGCGCACGCCGCATGCGGCGAAATGCAGGGCGTGGATCTTGTCCCACGGCACGCCGTCGACGGCGCGCTTCACGTCGTCGGGCGTGATCGCAAGCGCCTCGTCGAGAGAGCGATCCTCCAGCATGGTGCAGACCGCGCTCGCGCAGGCCGTCATGGCCAAGCAGCCGCGCGCCTTGAAGCCCACGCGCACGAAGCGTTCGGTTTCGGGATCGACGACGGCGAACAGGCGCCCCGCCACCTCGCCGCGCTTCGACTTCCCCACCATGCACTGCGCGTTGAAGCCCTCCGGCGCGCCGTTGTTGGAATAGGTCGCGACGATGGCGAGCAGCGTGTCGGAATAGCCCGTCACGCCGTATTCCGCCTCGGCGATATGGTACACGTCCTCTGTGCGGATGACCGGCAGACCCGCCGGTTCGGCGAACACGTTTCTCGTTTTTCCCACAGCGTCTTCCTCCTCGTCTTGCGGCGGAGCCCTCCTGCGCCCCGGCGCCGCGCGAACCCGACTCCCCTCGTCCGGGAAAGGCGGTTGCGCCCGCTTTGCGCCCCCATGCCGACCTCGGCCCCCGTAACCGAAAGCGGCACGGGGAGCCGAGGAAAGGAGGGCGTCAGGGAAGAAGCCCGAGCTCTTGCAGCTCTTCTTTCACGTCGGGCATGTCGTAGTAGTCAAGGCACTCGGCCGTCGGGCAGCCCAGCGTCTCGTCCCACATGAACTTGCTGTAGACCATCGTGAGGGCCGTCTGGAAGTCCTCGCGCTCCATCTTGTCGGTCCCTTCCGTGAAGGGATCCAGCTCGGGATCCGCCTCGTAAGGCCACTCGGTCATGACGTCGTGGACGTTGCGGAAGTCGTTGCAGCCCATCGTGCCGTCGGTTCCCACCATGCCGCGCGCGGTGTTTGCCCGCTGCAGCGTCATGATCTTGGCTCCCGCCTTGTACAGGTCGTCGGTCGTCACCTCCTCGCCGGTGACCGCCGTGAAGAACTGGGCCTCGAGGTCGAGGTCGCCCCGGTAGTCGCGGCTCTTCGTCGGGCTCATGGCCATCGGCCATACCCAGTTGCACAGGGTGAGCGAGTCGTGCAGCACGTCGGTGACGACGGACCACCAGCAGAGGTTGGCCTTGTACTCGTTCATCGGGGTGTAGTTGTCGTCCTCGTCGATGGCGTCGGCGCTGCCCCATATCTCGGCGGCGATCTCCTGCTTAAGCTCGAACGGCAGGCCGCAGCCCTGGAAGTTCACGGCGGAGTGGATCATGTCGTCGCGGTTGAACAACATGTTGTACACGGCACCCACCTGCGCAAAGCACTCGTGGGCATGGTGCACCGGCCAACCGCGGTAGTTGATCAGGGTCGAGCGCGCCGTGTCGAACCACTCCATGTCGTCCCAACGCTCGCACCAGACGACAGGCCCGTGCGCAACGTAGGACATCTCGTTGTCGCCCTCGGCGATGTGGCGCAGCAGCTTCGGCATGATGGAGGGGTCGTTGTTGGCGAAGGCGTCCCAATCGAACATCGCGTACTCCTCGGCCGGCAGGACGCGCTCGAAGGTGCCGTTCACGACGCAGCGGGCGATGTCGCGGTAGAGCTGCCCGTAATTGCACCACAGCCCCAGATCGTCCACCGTGGATGCGGTCACCTGGTTCCATACGAGATCGTCTTCGGTGTTTCTCTCGAAGGGGATCAGGGAGCCGAATACGTTCATCGCATACCTGAACGGGAAGTTCCCCACGCAGGTGCTGCCCGTCGTCTCGAAACCGCCGTTCTCGGCGCTGGCCGGAACCTGCAGGTCGGCGTGGCAGTGGATGGGGCAGCTGTGGCAGCCGTTCATCTTGATGGTGTACTTCTCGGCCTCAGGCCCGTTGTCCTTCGTGGACTTCATGCAGCGGTACCCCACGGTATTCAGCTCGCCGGGCTTCGGCTCGCCGGTCTCGATGGGCCCGCCTTCCGCCGCCGCCCAGTACAGCCCGCTTTGCGCCGTCCAACGCGAGCCGGAGTCATAGTATTCGGCCCATTCCTGCTGCGTCGAGGGGACGACGTGGTTGTTGTTCGAGCCGATGATCTCCCGCAGCATGTAGTCGGAAAGATCGGCCACGGCCTCGGGGTCGGCCACGTTCACGCTGCCGGTGCCCTCGACGACGATGGCCTTGAGCATCTTCGAGCCCATCACTGCGCCCACGCCGGCGCCGGCGGAATGATTGCGCGAGTTGAGGACGCAGGCATAGGGCACCTGGTTCTCGCCCGCAGGGCCTATGGTCGCCACGCAGGAGTCAACGCCCTCGATGCGCGCGAGCGCCTCGGAAGAGGCGCGGGTGCCGCTTCCCCACACGAAGCTCGCGTCCTTGATCTGAACGTCGGCGTCTTTGATGTTCAGGTACACCGGCACATCGCTTGCGCCTTCGAGGATGAGCGCGTCGTAGCCGGCCTGCTTCAGCTGTGCTCCGAACATGCCGCCGCAGTGCGCGTCGATCACCAAATAGTCGGTCGTGAAGGTCGACAAGGAGCAGACGGTCGTGCGCCCGGCCAGGGGAACGCCGGACGCAGTGAGCGGCCCGACGGCGAAGACGACTTTGTTCTCCGGGGAAAGCGGATCGGTTCCTGCGGGCACCTCGTCGTACATGATCTTGTTCGCGATGCCCATGCCGCCGATATACTCTTTATACGGTTCGGTCGACTCGGTGGTGATCGAGCCGGTCGTCAGATTGACGCGCAGCATCGTGCCCGTCCAACCATATGACGTTGCATCAGCCATAGTGCTTTTCTCCACATTCTCTCGCCTGTCACGGGTGTTGCGCCCCACGGGGACGATCAGGAATGTGGATGGCTTTCCGTAAGACCCAGTATGCCGACCATGGCGCGCCCCCCTCCCCTCTTTCTGGGGAATCTCCGGAACTTCCCTGATGACCGCACGATACCCCTGAAAGAGGGTATGGGGCCTGCTCGGGCGCGCGCACACTTACAGGCGTTGCGCACCACCGAGGGGAGGATCGGGAGGGGTGCCGCAGATCGCGCGCTCCGATGCGTGCCGAAGGGCATCGAGCCATCGAGCCGAAAGGAGCCGAACACGCAGGAGGGGCGTCGCGCGAGGGCGGCTCTCAGCAAGACGAGCAAGCCTAATACTGTTGAGGGGAGTACGAGGACATGTCGGACAATACTGTGAACGGCGGAGCCCCCGTCGAGAAGCCTGCAACGAGCGCTTCCGCGACGAACCCGTCCGAGCCGGCTCCTGCGGCCGCAACCGGGTTTGCGGCTGCTTCCTCCGGTGAAGCAGGCGAATTCGCGCCAGAGCCCGCATTGGGAAAGAAGAAGACGATCACCCGCCGCCACGTGCTCGCGCTCGCCGGATGCGGCGTAGCCGGGCTCGTCGTCGGCGGCGTGCTGGCGTCGTGGGGCGTCACCCAGGCATCCATCGCCTCCGGACGCATAGAGATCCGCACGACGCCTTTGAAGATGATCGTCACCGACCGCGCCCGCTGCTCGGGCTGCCAGCGCTGCGAGATGGCGTGCACGCTGAAAAACGACGGGCGCGTGTGCCAACACATCGCGCGCGTGCGCGTGCGGGACAACTACAACTACGGATCGAGCGCTGACACCTCCGACGGCGTATTTGGCAACTGCGAGTTCACCGTCGAGCATTGCAAGCAGTGCGCCGATCCATGGTGCATGAACTACTGTCCGGTGCATGCGATCTACGCCGACGAGACCTCCGGCGCCCGCATGGTGGATGCCGACCGCTGCATCGGCTGCGGCATGTGCACGCAGGCATGCCCGTGGAACATGCCGCGCATCGATTCCGAGACCGGCGTTTCGACGAAGTGCATCTCCTGCGGCCGGTGCGCAGCGCAGTGCCCGAACGGAGCCATCCAGTTCATCGATTGGGAAGACATCGCCCAGACGGTCATCGACCAGGGCGTGGTGCGCACGACGACGCTCGTGTCCGCATAGGCGGCCGCGCAGCAAAGGCGCGGGTGCGTCGATGAAGGGCGCGAGGGATGCAACGCAAGGCGAGGGAGTACGTGAAAGCGAGGGGGCGAAACAAGCGATGATGAGGGACGCGGCGATGCTCACCGTCATTTCCCGCTGTTTCGCCAACGTGGAACGCGCGGAATGGGAGCAGCTGGTTGCCGAGAGGGTCTGGGCCGAGTTCCTTGACGACGTGCGCGAGCTCACGCAGGCAGGGCGCAAGCTCGGTTGCGACGAAAGCCCGGTCAAGCGCCTTAAACCGCATCGCCCGCTGCAGGACGCGTTTTCCGAGCAGGAGGTGCGCGCGCTGTTCGTGCCGCCTACCTACGAGGAGAAACGCTCGTTCGCAGCGCGGCACTTCACCGGGGGGCTGCCGGAATCGGCCATGCCCGTCGAGTCGCTGTACACGGAATGGCGACCCGACGCGCGCGGCGATGGGCTCGCCGAGAACCCGTTTCCCCGAGCCAAGGGGCTCTACCTTGCCGACACGGCGGCGTACATGGCCGACGAGATAACCGCAATGGGCGGGAGCGTCCCGCCAGAGTTCTCGGCCTGCCCCGACCATCTTTCCCTCGAACTCGACCTTGCGGCCGTCCTGTTGCGGTCGTCTCTGGTGGCCGAGGCGCGGCGGTTCGTCGCCGAGCGCTTCGCGTGGCTTACCGCCTATCGCATGAGGCTGCTCTCGCTTCATGACGACGCAAGCTTTTACATAGCCCTCGTCGATGTGCTCATCGCAGTTCGCGAGCAATAGGCGGGCAAGGCCGAGGGGTCGGCTCGACCCGCAGCGAGCGTGCGCCGCCGCCATGCGCGGCGTATATCAGAGAGGAAAGGGCAATGTTAGATAGTGCTCTCACAAGGAGGAGCTTCGTAGCGGGCGCCGCCGGCGTCGCGTCCGCCGCCGCAGTGGCGGGCTACGTCGGTTTCGGGGCGTGGTCGCAGGCGCGCGCCGATGACGAGGCTTCCTCTTCCGAGACGAAAACCGTCCACACGACCTGCAACGCATGCCCCAACGCATGCGGTTTCACGGCATATGTCGTAAACGGCAGGCTCGGCAAGCTGATCGGCGACGAGAACCACCCGTACGCGCAGGGAAAGCTGTGCGCGCGCGGGTACGGATACTCCCAGATCGCCTATTCCGAAGACCGCCTGACCGACCCGCTCCGCAAAAACGAAGACGGAGAGTTCGAGGCGATCGGCTGGGACGAGGCGCTCTCCGAAATCGGCGAGCGTTTAAGCGCCATCATCGACTCCGACGGCCCCGAGGCCGTGGCCTTGGTGCAGGATCCGCGGCCGGCGGGCGCGTACTACACGCAGCGCTTCATGAACGCCATCGGCTCGCCGAACTTCTACACGCACGGCGCGGCCTGCAACTTGTCGGGAGTTTCCGGACTTGCGCAGGTCGTCGGTACAGGCGACTACTACAGCGACGTCGAGGCTTCGGAGATGACCATGCTCGTCGGACGCAGCTACGCCGACGAGGTTCATCCGGGCTCACTTGCCGAGGTGCAGCGCGCGCACGAGAACGGCTCGAAGATCGTGGTCGTGGATCCGCGCTGCAACAACATGACGCGCTTCGCCGACGAGTGGGTTCCCATCAACCCCGGCACCGAGCTTGCCTTCGTTTTGGCAATGGCCAACGTGCTCGTCCAAGGCAAGCGCTACGACGAGGCGTACCTTGCCGAGAACTCCGTCGGGTTCGAAGAGTGGGCCGAAGCCATCGCATCGTACACACCCGCCTGGGCGGAAGGCGTCACGGGCGTCGATGCCGGCACCATCGAGCGGCTGGCCTTGGAGATGTGGCAGGCCGCCCCTGCCGCCTCCATCGATCTGGGATGGCGTGACGCACTCGGCTGCTCCTACGCGAACTCGGGCGAGACGGCGCGAGCCGTCGCCTGCTTCAACAGCCTGCTCGCGTGCTGGAACCAGCAGGGCGGCGCTCTGTTCTTGCCCAGCGTGTCGGCCGGCACGCTCGATACGGCCTCGTTTCCGAGTGTTCCTGCTCCGAGCGGAACCAAGATCGGCGCGGCGGAGTATCCGCTCGCGTCGAGCAGCATGGGCGTGAACCTGGCGGCAGCCCAGGCGGCTGCGGAGGGGACGCTCAAAGCCATGCTGTTCTACAACTCGAACATGGTAGCAGAGTATTCGAACCCAGAGCATCTGGCCGAGGCGCTCGGCGCCCTGGAGCTGTGCGTCGTGGTGGACGTGCAGCTCACCGAAACCGCCCAGCTTGCCGATTACGTGCTTCCCGAGTGCAGCTACCTCGAACGCTCCGAGCTGCCCGAGTTCATAAGCGGGAAGATCCCCTGCGTGACGCTGCGCAACCAGGTGCTCGACCGCATCCACCCGAACACGCGCACCTGCGACGAGATCTTCGCCGGCCTTGCCGAGGCGTGCGGCGTGAGCCGCTACTTCCCGTTCACGATCGGGGAGCTTGCCGAAGCCCAGCTTGAAAGCGTGGGGCTTTCAGTCGAGGCCGTGGCGAATACGGGCACGGTGTACTTTCCCGACCGGGAATTCTCCTACGGGACGACTCCCACCTGGAGCACGTCGAGTGGAAAGATCCAGTTCACCAGCGAGGCATGCGAAAGCGCGGGCTATACCGCCAGCCCCACGTGGGTCGAACCGACGGTGATGCCCGAAGGCGACCAGCTACGGCTTATCGGCGGCACGCAGTCCGTTCACAGCCGCACGATGACGGCGAACGTCGCCGACCTTATGGAGATCACGAAGCAGTACGACCTCACGCGCGTGTGGATAAACGCAGACGTCGCCGAGGAGCTCGGCATCGCCGACGGCGACGAGGTGGCGGTCTCGAACGACTCCTGCGAGGGAACCGTCCGCGCGAAGGTGACGCAGCGCATCAACCCGACGGCGCTGTACATGCCCGGCCATTACGGCTGCACGGCGCGTGAGCAGACGAACGCCTACGGCGTGGGCCTGCGTCATATGGACTACGTCCCCTTCCGCATCGAGCCGGGCTACGGCGGTGCCTGCACGCAGGAGACGACCGTTACGGTGAAGAAAGCAGGTGCGTGATGGCACGGTACGGAATGCTCATAAACACGAAGAAGTGCGTGGGATGCTACGCTTGCCGCACGGCGTGCCAGCGACAGAACGGCCTGCTGCCCACCGAGGACTTCATACGCTACGAGGAAGTGGAGACGGGCGCGTACCCGACGGTGAGCTACGAGGTGGTCCCCATCCAGTGCATGCACTGCGACGACGCCCCGTGCGTCTCGGTATGCCCCACCGGCGCCGCGTTCATCGGGGCGGACGGCATCGTCGGAGTGGACGATGGCCGCTGCATAGGCTGCAAGTACTGCATGGCGGCATGTCCCTACCAGGTGCGCGTCCAGAACCACGAGACAGGCACGGTGGACAAATGCCGTTTCTGCACGGTTTCCGCCGAGCAGACGGGCACGAAGATGTGCACGTGCGTCGAAGCTTGCCTTACCGGTGCGCGCCTGTTCGGCGATTTGGACGACCCGGACAGCGAGATCTCCCGCGAGATCGCAGCGACGGGCGCCCAGCCGCTGAAGGGCGATCTAACCAAGTCAAAAGTCTACTACGTGAGGTGAGCGGCGATGACTTTCGAACCTATCTGGAATGCCATCATCGCATGGTATCTGTTCTTGGCGGGCTTGGGGGGCGGCGCGTTCACGGCCTCTGCGTTTTTGGCATGGCGCCACCCCGAGGCCGTGAGCATGCGCAAGATCGGACACATCGTGGCGCCTGTCGTCGTCATCGTCGGCCTGGTGCTCTTGATGTTCGACGCCGAGGCCGGGCTGCGCAACCCGCTGCGCTTCGCGCTGCTGCTCACGAACTTCGGTTCCGTGATGACATGGGGCGTGGTGTTTCTCGCCGGCTTCGTGATCGTGGCGCTCGCGGTGGTGCTGCTCGATTTTCTGAAGCGACCCGTCCCTGCATGGCTCGACATCGTGGGCGTGGCGTTTTCGGTGTGCGTCGCGATGTACACGGGCGCCTTGCTCGGCGTCTGCAAAACCTTCCCTTTGTGGAACAACGCGCTTCTGCCCATCCTGTTCCTCGTTTCGGCGATGTCGGCGGGCATGGCGAGCGTGCTGCTCATCTCCATCATCCGCCATCCCGAGGAGTTCAACCGCGTCGGCGTGATGAAGAAGTTCCATTTCTGCCTGCCGATCGTCGAGCTGGCGTTGGTGGCCTCGCTCATGTTCGTCACCGCCTTCAATTCGACGGCCGGATACAATTCGGTGATGAGCCTGCTTGCAGGCGAGTACGCCCTGCTGTTCTGGGTGGGGCTGATCGCGATAGGGCTCGTGCTGCCGACGGTGCTCGAGACGTGGCTGCTGTTCTTCAGCCCGAGGGAGTTTGAGGAAAGCCGCAAGGCGCATGCCATCAGCTTCGCCTCCGATATCGGCGTGCTCGTGGGCGGGCTTTTGCTTCGCTTCCTTATCGTGATGGCCGCGCTGCCCATCACGATGGTCGTCGCGGCGACGTGATCGGGCTCCGCGCGAAGGCGACGCAACGACGGGTCTGCGAGACGGCCTGCATCGTTGCGTCGCGCCCCGGCCCTTCCGACCCTGCGCCGCGCGGCCGACGATCGCGCGGCGCGCGTGAGCGCGTGAAGGCGCGCTGCGGCGGCTCGGAAAGGCGACAGGGGGCGGCGCGGGGCGGCGCGGGGCGGCGCGGGGCGGCTTGGAAGCCTGGCGGCGAGACGGGGCGGCTCGGGGCGACAGGGCGGC
>CAZBEP010000005.1:12302-24924 GCA_964490925.1 uncultured Eggerthellaceae bacterium
GGGGCGGCTTGGAAGCCTGGCGGCGAGACGGGGCGGCTCGGGGCGACAGGGCGGCGGGGCGGGCGCGATAGGCGTACCCGGTCGAGGCGTTCTCCGACATGCCGGCGGGCGAGCCCCGTCGCCGGAAAGCCCTGCGACGAACGGCGAGAAGCGCTATGCTGGCGGAGTCCGCCCTCCTGCGGGGAAAGAGGCCGCATGCCGCATGCATCCGCTTCGCTGTTCGTCTACGCGACGCCGTACGGGTCGGTCTCGATCCTTGCGACCGATACGGGAGTCGCGCGCGTCGCATTCGGCACCGGGCTTCTCGACGACCTGCCCGCCGCGAGCGTGCGGCGGGCGCCCACCGATCTCACGAACCGCGCCGCAACCGAGCTGCTCGAATACCTTGCCGGCAAGCGCCGCGTATTCGACGTGCCGCTCGATCCTGCGGGCACCGGCTTTCAGCGCGCCGTGTGGGCGGAGATAGCGCGCATCCCCTACGGCGCCACCTCGACGAACGCTGCCGTTGCCCGCGCGCTCGGCTCGCCGAGCGCCTTTCGCGCCGTCGGCGCCGCCGTTCGCGCGAACCCCGTGCCCCTTTTCGTGCCGACGCACCGCATCGTCGGGGCGAACGGCCGACCGCTTTCGACCGAACCCTACCCCGCCGTCTTTGCCGGAGCCCGCGCGCTCGAGAGGCGAGGCGTCTGACTCGCCGCCTGGCGGGCCGGCGGCCTCCGATGCGCCTGCGGGGAGTGCCGCCCGCGCAGTGCGCTTCGGCACGAGGCTCCAGCCGGGTTCGGGCAAAGCCGTCGGCGGCTCCGATGCTATACTTGCGCGCATGCCCGCGACCTACTGCATAGTCTCCGCCCAGTACCCGCCCCATGTGGGCGGCGTCGAGATGTACACGCGCCACGTGGCCGAGGCGCTCGCGCGCGGCGGGGATCGCGTCCTCGTCGTGACGAGCGAGCTGCCCGGCGCGCCCGCGCGCGAGGTCGACGAAGCGGGCGCCGAAGTCGTGCGGCTGCCCTCGCGATTGCTTCTCGGGGGACGGTTCCCCCTGTTGCGCGGCGGCGCCGAAACGGACGCCGCACGGGAGCGGGTCGTCGCGCAGGCTCCCGACCACATCGTCGTGAACACGCGGTTCTACCCCATCTCGCTGTTCGGGGCGCGCCTCGCGCGCGACCTGGGCGTCAGACCCGTCGTGATCGACCACGGATCGGCGCACCTCACCGTCGGCAACCGCCTCGCCGACCGCGCCGTCGAAGCGGTCGAGCACGCGATGACGCGGCGGATCCTGCGCTTCGGGGGCGACTACTACGGCGTGTCGCGCGCGAGTTGCGCGTGGCTGCGCCATTTCGGCATCGAGGCGCACGGCGTGCTGCCCAACGCCATCAATGCCGACGAGTTTTCCGCCGGGGCGAGCACGCGCGACTTCCGGCGCGAGCTCGGGGTGCCCAACGATGCGTTCGTCGTCTGCTTCACGGGCAGGCTCGCGCCGGAGAAAGGCCCCGAACGCCTCGCGGAGGCGGTGCGCCGGTGCAACGGACGGCGCGCGATGCGGGGCGCCGTGCCGATCGAGGCCGTATTCGCCGGCGAGGGGCCGCTGCGCAACGCGGTCGCGGCGGCGGGGGGCGGGCGCGTCCACGTGCTCGGAGCGCTCTCGTCGGCCGACGTGGCGGCGCTGCTTGCGACGTCGGACGCGTTCTGCCTGCCGACGAGGTCGGAAGGGTTCTCGACGTCGCTGCTCGAGGCGGCCGCGATGGGCTGCGCGCCCGTCATGCCCGACGTCGGCGGCGTGGCGGAGCTTCTGGGGGACGGCGGCGCGGGCGCGGGCGGCCCCTGCGGCATCGTGCTCGCCGACCGCGAGCCGGAAACGGTCGCGGGCGCGCTCGAGGCGCTCGCCGCCGACCCCGCCCGCGCCCGCGCGATGGGCGCCGCCGCCGCGCGGCGCGTCCGTGCGCGCTGCACCTGGGACGCGACGGCCGCCGCCCTGCGCGGGGCCTGCGCGCGGGCGCAGCGCGCCGACCGGTAGCCCGGGAAGGAATTTGCTGAGCGCTCGACCGCCCAGCAGCCGGGGAAACGCAACGTGCCCGCCGAGCAGCAGGCGAGCAGCAGGCAGGGCCTCCGCCCTCCGCTATTCCCGCGCCGCGACGACGTAGCGCGACAGATCCTCCGTCAGCAGGCGGCGCCGCTCGTCCGCGCCGCGAGCCCCCTCCTCGTCCGTCGCGCAGAATGCGAACCCGAACGCGCCCGTGCGCTGCGGGTCGAAGGCGTAGAACCCGCGCATGTCGTCGAACCCTGCGGAGAAGCGCTCGGCGTCGAACGACGCGCCTGCGGGCAGCGTCGCCGGCGCCGGCAGGAGGCACATGCACACGAGCTTCCCCTCCGCCCGCGCGAGCGCCTCGTTCCAGTCGGGCTCGGCGCCGCGCAGGAAGCAGTCGTAGGTGAGGAAGCCGTAGGCGAACTGCGCCACGTCGGTCCCGCACATGCCGGCAAAGCGCAGCGGGTTGAACTCTACCGGCAGGATCGTGCCGTCGTCTGCGACGCGCACCTCTGCGTGCATCGGGAACGACCGCGCGCCCACGAACGCGTTCACCTCGTCGAGCCAGGCCGCGAAGCGCGCCGCCCACGCGCGCATGACCGACGGGCCGGTCGCGTAGAGGCGGTCGCTCGTGTCGTCGGGAGAGGCGAATTCGTGGCGCAGCACGTCGAGCACGCGCGCGCGGCCGTCCTCGTCGTAATACGCGTCGATGGCGAACTCCCGCCCGGCGATATAGGACTCGACGAGGAAGGATCTGTCGCCCACGACCGAGTCGGGGTAGCGCCGGCGCTGTTCCGCGAAGCGCGCCTCGATGTCGGCGACGGCCGCGTCCCATCCGGCGCGGTCGGCGACCACGTGCACGCCCACGCTGCAAAAGCCCACCGTCGGCTTGAGGACGAAGGGCGGCTGCGGCAAGTCCTCGAACGGCGCCTCGCGCAGCTCGGCCGCAGGCAGCTCGCGAAACGCGACGCCGGGGGAAAGCGGGGCGAGCAGCGCGCGCATGCGAGCCTTGTCCTTGAACAGCGCCGCAGCCCGCGCGGCCGGCGCGTCGGGCACGTGAGAGGCCACCCAGCGAAGCGCGCTCTCCGAATTCGTGTACAGCCGCTCCCCCGCCTCGACCGCACGGGCGCACGCCGCGTCGTCGACGAGGTTGAGACAGCGCCCCTGCGCCGCGATCCGGCGGGCCGTCGCGTTTCCGAGCACGGGGTGACCCGCCTCCTCGAGATACGCGACGGTCAGATCAGACACGAACGGCTCTTCGACGATGAACATGGATTGCTCCCTTGGTATCTAGTAACGGCTTCCGGGGTTTTCGCGTTCCGGACAGCCTGCATTTGGAACGCCTGCTACCCGAAGTATTGCAGACCGTGCGTAGCGGAGACACTAAAGTTTTGCGGTTCGTGTAAACTCCAGAGGATGCGGTTTTTCATATCGCAGTTCGGAGGTAGGCTGCCATGCTCAAGCGCACGGCCCGTAACGCCGACGGGGGTCATTACATCCCGCGACAACACTGCCTCGCATAACTCAATTCCGAACGACCGCTATGGCCGCTGGGCAGAACGAACGGTCGACTCGATGTAGTCGATCAGTTCTTGATGGGTGCTTACCCCGATCTTCCCATAAATATTGTAAATGTGGGTTCGAGCGGTGTTCTTTGAAACGTGCAGCCGCCTCGCCACTCCGTCTGCGTTATGCCCACGCGCCAAAAGGATCAAAACCTCGGCTTGACGCGATGAAAGATCGAAATGCTGCTTGATGAACGCTTCGTCGAATGCAATCTCGGGAAGAAGGGTCTCAGGGCGAGCTGCCTTATCGCCACATGATGCTCCGTCGTCGTTAATGGCGGAGTGGTTGCCCATCAACGCCATCCAATCATAGCGCGAATCGAGCAAGAAATGCGTATAGAAGATACCGCCGAACAGAATGACGAGACAGAGCGCAAGGCACACATGATTCACCTGTCCCGCCATCTGCAAACGCAATACGGCCTCGACAACGGCTTGCCCGAGAAACAGCCCCAGAAAAAGGAAGGACAGATTCTGGGACTTCATCTTCGCCTGGCTCTCGCCCGTCGCCTCTTCCGCTGAGGAGTCGCTCTTATGCGCCGCTATGCTCACGACCAGAATGTATTCCGCAACGCGGAAAACGAAGACCGTCAGAACCAAGAGCAAGAGGACGACCAAAAGCAAGCGAGGCGCAAAGAGGGCGCCAGCAAGAAGAGCGAAGCAGACAAAGTACATGGTCTTTCCGATAATGCTAATGGCATTTATGTTGCGAGCCAGCTTCACAAGCAACGCAGCTATGATCGCGAAAAGGAGGAGCGCGATAGGCAGCGGGACAAAGCTGGCGTTCGTATTCTGAAAGACCAGCGAGGAAACGATGCCGTAAAGCACTCCGAGGGCAAGCGATGTTCCCCAACGCTTGTCCTCGGATGCCCTTGGCAGATCAACCCGAACGCCTTCCTCGTTAGACTTCGAGATCCAGTGCACGTACAGTGAAGCGAAATTGAATACAAGCGCCGCGAAATAGCAAAAAGACGCGGAGAAAACGGCGACGAGAAGCGCAATTGCAGCCGGAAGAACCACGAACCCGACGAGGGGAACGGCCAGCCTTTTCGAGCCGTAATACTCGGATACCGCATGGACGAAGAACCGTATTCGCACAATGATGCAAAGGCCGAGTCCGATTCCGGCGCAAAAGCCGGACGCTATTGCGAGGGCGGCCTGAATCTGCCATGGCAGAATGCCCGCCATATAGAGTACGACCAACATCGGAATCGGCAACAGGGTGCCCAGAAACGCAATTTCGACTTCATGCCGCTTCAAAAACCCACTGGCGCGACTCGAAAACCCATAAACCAAGAAAACCGGAACCAGCCCCGCATAAAACAAGAGATTCCAAGGTATTCCAGACGCGTTCTCGGTCTGAAAAACGAACGGATTAGCTCCTAACAGAAGAATGGCGCAGCAGCAAAAAAGACTCAGATTGCACGTTATGACGGCAAGAAACAAATCTCTCTTCGGCATAACAAGCTCCCCCCCCCCGCTCGTTTGCTGTGAATCATTCGGATTGTAAAGCCTCCTTCACGCTTCGCGCAGCCTGCCAGTCGCCATACCTCCCTCCCGTTTTGGGCAGAAGAGCGAAAGCCGCCAATGCTGCGGTGAACGCAACGACCGAAATGAAAGGCAGATAAGCCGGCGTGAAACCGTTCGATGCAATGATAGCGTAACCAGCCAAAATAGGGCCGAAAAAGCGCCCTACGAGCATCATGGTAGTGGCGACACCGGTGCCACAAGCACGGAGATGCGGCGGAAACTGCTCGGATATGGTCACTTGGTAGACTGGAGTTATGCCGTCGCAGATTCCTATCAATCCAGCACAGGCTAACACGATCTCGGCCTTGCCCGTACCAAGAGAAAAGAAGAACGGCGCGTTCGCCAGACCTCGAAGCACCAGCAAAAGCGCTAAGACGTTCTTTCGACAGAAACGATCAGTGAGCGAAGGGAAAACCACTTGGGAGACGCTCTTGCATGCAGAGCAAACCGTCCAGCAAAGCGCTGCTACGGTAAGGTCGAAACCATAGAAGACGGCGCTCGCGACCATATACTGCTTGTTCGCTGTCATGACCAGCTGAATGAGTATGAGAACGATGCCTATCTTATAGGTTACGCCCATACGCAATATCTCTCGATATCCGGATGTCTTGTTCTTTCGGCTCTTCGCCTTCGCGATGAGCTCCGCCTCGGCCTCTTCGAGATACGAATCGACCGTATCCCCAAAGCGCACGGTGCCGATCAAAAGAGGAGAGTTGCGCACTATCCCAAAGATCACAAGGCCTATCACGCACCCTGTGCAGCCGAGCGCGATCATGCAGCCTTGCCAGCCGTTGAACGCAGAAACGAGAATCGGGGCGATGACTCCGATCGCTGCGCCGCCTAAAGAACCGCCCAGAAGCGCTACCGCGATTCCTTTGCCGCGCCAACGAACCGCAAACCAGTTAGTGATGAGCTTCACCATAAGCGGCGCAGTGAGGCCGCAATAGAACGCACCGACAAGGCCATAGAAGACTGTCAGCGAAAAAACACTGTGGCTAAAAATCCCCATGAGAACCAGCATGAGGCTTCCGGTCGTCGATGCCGCCGTCAGCACGATTCGTATGCCGAACCGATCAGCCAACCAGCCCCATATGAAGCCAAAACCGGAATACGTCACCCCGAACACCGACGAACAGACCGCGAGCGCCGTCACGGTCGTATTCAAATCGTCGGCGATCACGGTGATGATTATCCCAAACGTGCTAAAGCCGAAGATTGTGACCAACTGCGCGCAAAATCCGCCCAGGGCAACTATCCACGCATACCAAGACTTGCTCGGAACCAAGCTGCGGTTCCCCGCCCCAACGCCCCCCATTGCGCTGTCCCCCTATATCGGCATTCAGAGACCGCCTAAAAAAGATTTGACGGTCTCTGAATGCTTTGCAGAGAATTTTTCTCTAAACGCGACGTAACCGTTCTTTAGGCTGCAGTCGCTTTCTCCTCTTTCATTTCGGCCACCTCGGCATCGGCAATGGGATCGCCCCATTTGCGTCCGCCGGTCTTGGGGCATACGAAGAACGCGTATATGCCTCCGATGAATGCAACCACCGCGCAGTAAGGCATGTAGGCCAGAACGGCTCCGCCACCAAAAGACGTGATGATCGCTGCTGCCAACAAGGGACCGCCATACGTGCCAACCATGCCGATCGTCGAGCAAACACCGGGGCCAACTGCGCGAAGAGCAAGCGGGAACGACTCAGCGAGGATCACGTTGTACACCGACACGACGCCGTTGAAAAATCCCACGAGTGCCACGCAGAAGACGATCGCCACTTCATTGCCGGATGAAAGCGCGAAGAAGGCAGGAACATAGGAGATGCCGCACATGCACAGCATGAAGGACAGCACGTACTTTCGAGCGAAGATATCGCAAAGCGAGCCGAAGAAGAACTGACCGATGCCTTGCCCAAGCGACTGCATGCTCTTCGCCAAGCCTGCGGATGCGAGCACGATGCCCACACCGCTGATCGATGCGATCAGGTACGTAGAGTTCGCAGTTTGGAACAGGTTGATCATGATGATCAAAACGCCCATCTTCCACACATTGGGAAGCTTCAAGCACGCAATGAGCTTCAAACGCCTCTGGCGCTTCTCTTCCTGTATCTGTTCGGGAGTCTTGGCCTCGTCCCAATAGCCTTCGGCTTCGAGCACCTTCTCGTATTCTTCGACCGTAGAGCCAAACGGAACGGTTCCTTCGTCTGCAGGTTTATCGCGAATGACAAGGAACAAGATAAGCGAGCTAACGAAGCCGAAGATGCCCAGGCCGACGAGCGAGCCACGCCAACCGCTCGCTTCTATCATAATCGGCATGACGATGCCGAGCAGAACGCCGCAAATCGTACCGCCGATGGTGATAATGAACGTTCCCTTGCCTCGGAATTTCGAGGAATACCAGCTTGCGACAATCTTCGCGATCGTCGGCGTCGTCAAACCGGAGAACAAAGCGCCCGTCAATCCGTAGAGGATACAAGCACTCCAAATATCAGCAGAGAAAAGACCGAAGCAGGCATACGCAACGGAGCCGCCCATGCCGGCTACTGCAAGGGTCTTGCGTAATCCGAAGTTATCGGCGATCCAGCCCCAAACGAACGCAAAGCCTCGGTAGCAAAGCTGGAAAGTCGACGAGCAAATCGCCAAAGCCGCAACCGTGACTCCGAAGTCTTCCGCCATCCCAGAAATGACGAAGCTGAATCCTGAAAATGCCGTGACAGCAGTCATCTGACCCAGAAAGCCCGCGCCACTTACAGCCCATGCGCGACCGGAGCCTTTCGTGCTTAATGACCCTCGCGCTGTTTTGGATCCCGCCATGTGAGTACCTCCCTAAACCTTGACACCCCAACCTTGACCGCCAGAAAACCTTGCTTATAGCTCCCCCGTCGAAACCATGAATTGATCGCCAAGACTCAGATCGAGTTCGCTCAAATCGGCATCGAGCGTTACGGTCTCGTACCCGTCGGCTTCGATCCGAACGCGGTATGTTCCCGCGTCGACCTGATTGAAAAGATAGTTCCCGAAATCATCGGTCTTGACCGAAGACACCTCGTTGTCATTCGCATCAAGCAACGTCACCGATGCGCCGATGATCACCTCGTCGATAATGCGATCGACGACGGCTCCACCAACAAAGCGCTTGGGCAAGTTGAGGTAGCGTACGATGGGGTTAAAACCGTCAATAGGCTCCAAGGCTTCGGTCTGGCCGAGAATATCAGCGAACGTTTCAACGTCTCCGAACCTCAAAGCCTTCGTAGGACAAGCCTCCACGCAGCGAGGCTCGCTCCATCCATTGTCAAGCAGATGCGCGCAGCCATTGCACTTTTGCGCAAGCTGCTCTTCTTCATTCCAATAGACAGCCCCCAACGGGCAGGCGTCAACAAGAGCCTTGTTGCCTTTCGCCTTTTCAGGATCGATGATAACGAAACCGTCTTCACGACGGTAGGTAGCTTCCGGCGCCAACGCGAGCAACGGGCACTCTTCGCAATGGCCGCACACCACGGGGGTGTAGCTCAAGCGAACCAGAGGCACTTGACCGCGCTCTTTCTCATCAACGCGCATCCAATAATGACCCGTCGTCGGCTGCTTTGCCGAATAAGGCAGCCACACGTTATCGCAAAACTCATCTTTGCAGGCAATCTGGCAGTTGTGGCAGCCGTTGCAGTACTTCACATCTACAATTAACGCCTTCATCTCCGGCCCCCCTTCTACGATTCCACAATGAACGAGTCTGGGATCAGACCGCTCTCGGGATCATACGCGCGATTGAACTCTTCAGGATAAAGGTCGGCGTACTCGAAGGGATCCACCTTGTCGACGCCCACCAAGAAGCCAGAGGTCACTTCGCCAGCGCAATTCTTGGAGGAGGTGGCATCGGGAGCGATGAGGTTATTCGCGCCGCCGCGATCGATGCCGCCCGTGCCTATCTTCAACACGTCAACGCGCGCCCCGTGGTCCTGATACAAAACGCCGGGCATGATGCGCTCGGTGACATAGCAACCGCCCAGTACAGAACCGCGCTCGTTATACATTCTCAAAACATCGCCTTGCTTGAAGCCAAGCCGCTCAGCATCTCGCGGGTTGACCCAAATCGGTTCGTACAGATAGCCGTCGGGGCCTTTGACCTTGCAAGTTCCGATCTCACGCAACCAGCTCACGTCGTCGAGCATGGCATGGATACGCCAACGAGGATGGTTCGAAACCAACAGGAAGGGATATTCTTTGGCGCGATCAGAAGAAAGGCGCTCTTTGTGAAGTTCGCTCTCTTCAATCCAATGAGGGACAGGACCGCGCTCGTGATCATCCGGGAAGTGCTGCGCCAGCCCAGCGGAATAATACTCCAGCTTACCCGACGGAGTGGACAGAGGATGATGGATCGGATCGGCGTAGAACTCGATCATGCCGGCGGGAATCTCAGCCCAATCCTCGCGAGTCTTGGAGACCCAAACCTGCTTTTCTTGCAACATATCATAGGTGAAGTCAGGTTCGATATTGCGAATGCCGGAATGCTCGAAGGCGTACCTCATAGCCTCGTCGTAATTGTCCACCGTGAAGCCCTGGGTGTACGTATCGAACAGACCCTCATAGATGCCGCCGTATTTCTCCAGCTCCTTGCCGATGGTGTAGACGATTTCATAATCGCTTTTGCTGTCGACGCACGGATCGACAGCGCGCGGCGCGTTAAAGTACGTAGACCACTGGCCGGAGTCCTTGTCCATACCCAAATCGTCTACCTCGAGCATTGTTGAAACCGGCAGCAGAATGTCGGCGAAACGGCATGCGTCCTCGAACCACTGATGCTGAATGACCACGGTCTGAATATCGGGATCGACCAAGGCGTCCTCGAAGAGAAAACCGCCGTTCCAGCACGTCTCCCAACAAGGGGCATCCGACCATATCATATGGATGCGAGAGAAGCCTTTCATGGGATACTCGAATTTTTGGAATTGATCCCAATACGGCAAGCCAGGCATCGTATGTCCGTACCACGTCAGATCCTTCTCCAAAATGGCTTCGGGGATGAGCGTCTTCGGAATGAACGGATCCTGGCATGCTCGGTAAGCGCCATGCCACACGCTTTCAAAAGAGCAGTACAATTCAGCAACCGGCACCGGGCACAGTGTGGGAGTCTTGTTTCCGGCAAACAGCGTCCACTCGATGAAGTGAACTTGATTTCGGCCGGGATGCCCCAATCCCTGCATGCCAAGCAGCGCCACCTCAAGACGAGCCGGCTCATGAGAGAAGCAAGAGCGAATGTAGCTGCCGCCATTGCCGTGGCCGATGGACACGTTATGCTTCGCCCAATAGCGAGCGAGAGCCTTGATTCGATAGGACGGAACTCCGCATTTCTCTTCTGCCCATTTCGGCGTCTTGGGAACGCCATCCTCGTTGCCCAAAACGTAGTATTCAAACCATTCGTAACCTACTGCATGGGTTTCCAGGTATTCCTTCTCGTAGGTTCCTTCCGTCATCCAGACGTACGCGATGGCAAGCTGCATCGCGGCATCGGTGTTTGGCAGGATGGGAATCCACATGTCGGCATGAACGGCGCACGCATAGTTCACATCGGGGCAGATGTAGATGGACTTGATGCCGATATCGGTGAACCAGTAATTGATGACGCTCGGGAACTGGCCGCCCCAGCCCCAAGGGGTTGTCTCCAAGTCGCAGCCCCAGAACAAAACGGCATCGCCGTTTTCGGCAATGTCCTTGATGAGGTTGTTCTGCAGCATCTGCTCGCCTACGGGATCCATGCCCCAAATGTGCTTGCCTCCCCAGTACCAACCTTCCCAGCTATCTGCGTTGCGCACCTGCACGGTGCCACGCTCGCCGGTTGCCGCGAGAAGGCTGATATTGCAGCCATGCACGCCGGAAAAGACCTTATGCTCACCATGGCCGTCGCCTTGAACCAAAATGGCCGAATGACCATAGGTCTCATGCATGCGATTGATTTCGGAAGCTACGATTTGGATCGCTTCGTCCCATGAAATGCGCTCGTACTTCGACTTGCCGCGGTTCTGGGGGTTCCTTTCGCCATGGGGATCCCAGTCAACACGCTTCAGGGGATACGGGATCCTGTTCTTGGAATAGGTTCTTTGTTTGTACGCGATCGAAAAAGGCGGGATGTATCCCTTCGTTCCCTGATCCAATACGTAACCGTTTTTCTCGAGCTTCCAAGGGTTTCGCTCTGAAAGATCGCAGTAATCGTCAACATGCATAGGTCGAATGCGAACGACTTTGCCATCCATGACGTCGACGGTCGTAGGATTGCAGAGCAGCGAAGACCCTGAAAAGCTTAGGGATTTGAGAACTGTCTTGTCCTTTAGCTTTAACGGCTCGGGCTTAACCGGTTCCATTGCTCTCCTCTCGTTCTCTCTCGTTCCCCCCTCTTAGAAACCAAATCTTCGTAACTATTTCGCTTACGAAGACATGCTCAAGCGCCTGGAGGCTTAGGAGCGCCGGGCACGGGCGGCACCGATGGGGCCTTGGGAACCGACGGAATTCCCGGTATCCCCGGAACCGCTCCCCCCACCGGCGCACCTCCTGGACTTGAGCCAAGATCAGCGCCGCATTTTTGACAGACGGAATCCATGAAGCCGTTGTCAAATCCGCACTCGGGACACGTGCGGGTAATGTCGGCACTTGCTGGTCTAAAACACATTTGCTTTCCTCCTTTCTAAAGTCGGAGTCGTTGGGAGTGGACGCCCATCGCACATTGGGGGCATTCGTGGATAGACATCCACTTTCGAAATCATTCTGTAGAAAACGCAGACACCCTGCGCACTATGGCGTGTACGAAAAAAGGAGATCATACATTCTGTATGAATACATATGTTCGTGTAACTTCCCGCCGGCATGCCACTGCGACCTCCTCCGGCTGGCACCATCGCCTAATTCCGACCGTCAGCCGGGTTGTTGCCGCTGACGAGGTTCTTTCTCGGATTCATCATGGTAATCGGCGCGCTCGTGTTCCTCGGGTGCCCGCTGCGCATGACCTTGCGCATGGCTGCGGGCGGCCTGAACGCATGAGTCGGCCTCGTCGTGCTTGAGCATCGCACCTGAAAACGACATGCCTTCCATCGACCATCGGGCACTGCCCCGCCATCTGCCGAGCGCCTTTCCCTCCGCCGCACCCGCCCTGCGGGACAGCGGAGAGCGCGCGGCGGCGGTCTGGCGGACGCGGCAGCCTCCGACGCCGCCCCCGCCCCGCAGGACAGAACCGGCACTCATGAGCGGCGGCTCGCGGGCGAGAGGCAAAGGCCCCCTGACCCGTCGAAGACCCCGCACTCGCAGGCTCTTCGGCGGGTCGCCCCCCCGGCGCACGCACGAGAGCCCTCCGGAAGGCCCGAATTTCGCGGTTTGGGAGGATCTCCCGCCCCGCGCGGCGCGCCGGCGCGACCCGCCTGCGGCGTCTCCCCAGGTCGCGGGATCTCGATTTTCCCGAATCCCTCCCGAGCCGAGGCTAACTCCTCCCAAACCGGAGCTAACTCCTCCCGAACCGCGAAAAACGGGCCTC
>CAZBEP010000006.1:0-13790 GCA_964490925.1 uncultured Eggerthellaceae bacterium
AGCTGTTCTCCAACGTCGCCGGCATGCAGCGCGACCTTGCCCGCCGAAAGGCCGCCCACCTGCGCGTTTAGGGAAACGCTGACTGATTGCTTTCGTCCGGATCCGCGCCGCGCCGCGATGCCTGGGGCCGAAGCCTAAGTGAGGAGCAGTGGTCGATGAGGTTTAAGCGCCAGGGGCGCGACCCGGCGCGGATCCGGGCGGAATGGATTGATCAGCGTTTCCCTAGCCCCCCTCCGCCTCCCGCCGCTCGCGCCGGGCGATGAGGCGCTTCTGGATGGCGCGGGGCAGTGCGCAAAGGGCGCGTCCGACGCGCTGCTCGGCGGCGTTCATCTGCGCATCGAACTCCTCGCGCAGGCTGTCGAGCTCGCCGTGCAGAGAATCGATTTCGCGGCGCAGCATGTCCAGATGGCGATGCGCCTCGTCGCGCCCTGCGCAGGCGAGGTCGTGCGCTTCGCGGATGCTGGCGATCGCGCGCGCGGTGTCCTCCGCATGAATCAGCGATCGGTAGTGGGCGAGTTCGGAGGAGCGCTGCTCGAATCCGAATCGGCGAAGCAGATACTGCGGGGGAGTCTCGTCTTTGATGTGCGAAAAGAACTCTCTGAGCGCCTGATGGTGGATAGACGCTTCGTCGATATCCGCAAAGCCGAGCGCTTCGAAAGCCTCCTGCGACGTCAACAGGCGGTATACGTTTTGGAAGTTGTCGTAGTCCCGAAGCGTTTCGAGATTGTATTTGCAGCCGCCCAGCGCCCAGTTCCAATACGAGACTTTAAGCCGATCGTAGACGCCGTTGTCGCTCAGGAACGCCTTGAGGCTTGCAAATGCTTGGTAGAAACAGGAGGGGGAGGAATCCTTCTGCGACATGAGGCTTGTCTGCAGCCCCTGGCGATGGTAGACGAAGGCGTCCTCGATCCAGGCTATCCGCTTCGCGAAAACCGCCGCCGGGGCAGAAAAGCCCATGTCCTCCGTAAGGCGCAGCGGGGGGAATTTCAGCTGGTGCTCGTCGACGAACGACTTCCGGAACAGCTTGTTCCACGGGTAGTTGTGCACGCACTGAAAGAGCCAGTCGGGGTTGTCTTTCCAGGAAAACGGAGACCGAGGGTAGTGCTTCAGCGGAAAATCGGCGTCCAGGAGCAGCGGCCTTTCGATGACCTCGTCGTGAATATAGAAAGGCATCCACACGAAATCGGCCTGTGTGCGGTCGGCCTCCGCGACGCTGCGTTCGATAAGGTGCGTGTCGCAGTAATCGTCGCTGTCGAAGAAGAACAGGTAGTCTCCGTGCGCCAGCTCGAGCCCATGGTTGCGCGCGCAGCCGGCGCCTTGGTTTTCCTGGCGCACGACGACGGCGTTGTCATGCTGCTTTTCGAAGGCGGAAAGCATCTGCGGCGTCGTGTCGGTCGACCCGTCGTCGACGCAAATGATCTCGAGGGCTGGATACGTTTGCCCGGCAAGGCAGTCAAGGCATTCCTGCAGATGTCGTTCCCCGTTGTAAACGGGAACGATGACGGAAACAAGCGGGTTCATCCGGTCGCCTTCTCTCTTGCCGCTGCTCGATTCTGCCGGGTGAAAGGATGGGTCGTACGGAGCGTACGCGGGCGTGCGTCCCGTATGTCGCACGTGCGCCAACTGCGCCGCATCCGTACTGCAAAAAAGTATACTCCATGTCGGGCCGCCTTTGACGCGAGCTATCTGCATGGAGCACGGCTTCGCGCTTATGCGCCGCGACCGGCGGATTCGCCCCGACTGCAATTACCCATAGTTTCTCTTGTGCTAGAATAACTTCGTTTTTGCCTATAGATATGCGATAGCGCATCGCTGCACTCCAGCGGCTTCGGAGCGTGCGCGGCGCTGTCTGCGCGGAACGGAGAGTTGGCTCATGCCTTCAGCTCGCAGAATCGCAAAGAGCGCGCTTGCGGCGCTGCTTGTGGCGATGATGCTTCCGCCGCTTGCCTTTGCCGCTCCAGAAACGAACCAGATCTCGGCCGACGGGGCGTCCTCCGGCATCGTCCGGCTTGCTTCGACGGCAAGCGTCGATGACGCTGGCGACTGCGACGCATCTGACGGCTCGCAGGCCGCCTCAAGCGGAGAACGCTTTGAGCAGCGCTCCGCCTCCCAAGCGGGCGATCTTTCTTCAGTCTCGTACGTCTACATCGAGCAGCCCGTGATCGAAGTAGGGCAAGCCCAGCATCTTGTGGTGGGCTTTGCGGACGAGGCGGCGTTTGCCGGGGAACTCGAGCTTGAGGTGCTCAACGCCCTCACGGGCGAGAGCCTTGCGTTTTCGGCTTCCGCCCGCATCGAAGGGGCGGCGATGTTCGAGCTCGCCTCAAGCGCCTTGCCGAAGGGCTCGTATGCCGTTTCGAGTTTGAACTGCAGAGGCGATGACGGATCGGAAACGGTGTTCTCGTTTGCGAGCGACGCCGCCGCGACGTATTCCTTCGATGTCGTGGCAACTGCGGATAAGGAAAGCGACGGCGGCGGTATCGTGTCGGTGTACGCGGTCGGCGAAAGCGGTGCCGTTTCCGAGGTGGACGACATCGCGGCAGCCCTTGCCGCCTCCGAATCGGCGCGGGAGCTTTCCTCTGCGCGCACCCTGTCAAACGGCAGCTCGCCGGTCGTCATTGTGCTCGACCCCGGACACGGCGGATCCGAAAACGGAGCCTCTTACAGCGGCCTCGCCGAAAAGGACCTGACGCTTGCTATCGCGCAGTATTGCAAGGCGGAACTGGAAACATACGAAAACGTGCAGGTGTACATGACGCGTACCGACGATCGCTCCGTTTCGCTGCGGGATCGCGCGGACTACGCGGTGAGCGTCGGCGCCGATGCGCTCGTCAGCATTCACCTGAACGCCGACACAGACCCCTCGGAAAACGGCGCCGAAGTCATCGTTCCTCGGGAGGGGAGCTGGTATTACGAGGAAACCTATGTTGCGGGCACCGATCTCGGCGAAAAGATCCTCAAGCAGATCGTGGCTCTGGGACTGAGCGAGCGTTGCGTGTATTCGAGAGACTCGGACAGCTTCACGTATTCTGACGGGACGCTTTCCGATTACTACACGATTATCTCCCGAGCCCGCGCCTTCGGCCTTTTGGCCGTCATCGTGGAGCATGCGTTTTTGTCGAACGCCGACGACGCGGCGTTTTTGTCGGTAGAATCCAACTTGAAGGCGCTCGGCATTGCCGACGCGACAGGCATCGCGCAGCATTTCGGGCTTTACAAGGCTGGCGAAGCGAGGTATCTGGGGGTATACGACTACGACTATTACATCGAGCAGAACCCCGACGTGTATGCCGCTTATGGCAATGATCGGACTGCGGCGTTCCAGCACTTCCTCGCTTACGGCATGGCCGAAGGCCGCGTTGCCAGCCCGTGCTTCGATGTGAGTTATTACCGCGCAGCATACGGCGACCTCGCATCGGCGTTCGGGGACGACAACGAGCAGTACTACTATCACTTCACCTTGTACGGCATGGCCGAGGGCCGCCAGGGCAGCGAGTCGTTCTCGGTTTCGTCCTACTACAACCTGTACCCCGACCTGCGCCAGGCGTTCCGCCGCGACCTGCGGTCGTACTACCTGCACTACATCGGCTACGGGCGCGGCGAGGGGCGCGCGACGGCCGGGTGCGGCTCGCTGGTCGGCGGGACGACCGCGCTGGACGGCGCCGACTACTCGGCGGTCTACGACCCGGCCTACTACGCGCAGGGAAACCCCGACGTCGCGGCCATGGCGACCTTCGGCTCGGCGGTGTCGCTCGTAGACGACAGGAGCCTCGTCGAGCACTTCGTGTGGTACGGCATGGCCGAGGGCCGCCAGGGCAGCGAGTCGTTCTCGGTTTCGTCCTACCGGAATCGCTATGTCGATCTTCAAGGGGCTTTCGGCTCCGATTACGCTTTGTACTATATTCACTACATCCAATACGGCAGGGCGGAGGGACGGCAGGCGTGCGAAAGCGATTCGGTTTAGGACAGCGGGTGCGGGCAAAGCTGACGCCGAGCAGACGGCGCGCTGTCTCCAAGGCGGCGAGCACGCCGTATGGTGAGAGCCGAGCTGCGGGGGACGCGCGCTTGCCGAGCGCCTAACGCCAAAGTTTGCCGCATCATGCACGCACAAGGAGACACCATGCCCGCACACATCAACTTGTTTGTTTCGTGCCATCGCGACGACGTGGCGATTCCCGAAAACCGCCTCGTTCGTCCGATCCAGGTGGGTGCAGCAGGGGCTTCGCGGCGCTTTCCCGATATGCTCCACGACGACGAGGGCGACAACATCTCGCTGAAAAACAAGTCGTATTGCGAGCTTACGGGGCAGTACTGGGTGTGGAAGCACGTTGACGCCGACTACTACGGCTTTCTGCATTACCGGCGCTACTTCAACTTCACATCGACGGCGTTTCCCGAGCATCATGAGCCGTTTATCTTCGGCGATGTGGTGATGCCGTGCAACGACGCAGAATCCCTTGCGCAGATCGGCTTCGACGAAGCGACGATGCGCCAGGTCATCGAATCGTGCGACTTCATTGCGCCGACGGCGGTCGAAGCTCCGAACGGGGCGACGGTCTACGAGCAGTACCGCGATTCCGTGGGGCATCACATCGAGGATCTCGATACGGCCCTCGCCATCATCAAGTGCCGCTATCCCCGTATCTGGGAAAGCGCCGAGGCGTATTTCGCACAGACGAAATCCTATGTCTGCAACATGTTCGTGATGAAGCGCGCGCTGTTCGACGAGTATTCCGACTTTCTGTTTACCGTGCTTGCGGAACACGAGCGCCTGTGCGACTCGTCGCACTACACTGCGGTGGGCCGGCGGGTGTCGGGGTATTTGGGGGAGCGTTTGTGCGGCGCGTTCATCTCCTATCTGTACGACAACGGCTTTACCGGCCGCAATCTGCAGCGTGTGTACTTTCGGAACCAAGCGAACACCGCCTCTTCCAGCGCGCCGGCGCGTCCGGAGGGAGCCGGCGTTAAGATGGATATGGTGGCGCGCGGCGCGGGGAAGCTTTACGCGCGGCTTTCCGCCTCCGCTCCCGAACGCGAAATCGCGCGGATAGCCGCGCGATCAAAAACCAGCGCCGGCGACGCGCTTCCTGTGAAAACGGTTGTCAGCGGCAACGAGCATGTGCTCGTCTTGCCGCTTACCGACGTTCCTCAGCATGTGAGCGTGCGCATCGACGCGGAGGACGGCACGGCGCTGGGCAGCGAGACGTTTCTCGTGCGGCCAGGCGCCGCCATGGTTCGCTCTCGCGTCAACGGGCTGGTGAAGCGCGGTGAAATCGAAGCGGTTCGCAACTGCGACAAGTCGTTTTTGCCTGGGGATACGCGCGTGCTTGTCGATGACGTCATTCCCGAGGAAGGGAGCAACGGGGCACTCGGCGGCACGGTGTCGCGTCTCGTGAGGGGGACCGTGGCGTATGTGCGCCGCGCGGACGACCCGCTCGAATTCGTCGAGATCGATGTGATCGACACTGCCGGGAAAAGCATTCTCGTCCAGGATTGGATATGCATGGGCGACGCGCGGTCGAACCTCGAAGGGCATCCGGGGCGGGAACTCCGCGAGATCGCGTATTCTGCGCGCGTGAGCTGCGGCGAGGGCTTCATCGTATGGGCTCGTTTCCCTGACGGGCAATGCCAGGACGGGTTCTGCGGCATCGAGCCGCTCGTCGCCGCCGACAAGGAGAGGGACTGGCTTTTGCTGACGCTCCCGGCGTGCGAATGCGGCGAATATGATGCGTGGTTTCGGCGCGTCCATCGCGCCTCTCCTGCCGAACTCGCCTTGCAGCGCGAACGACGCTTTGCCGCGCAGCCGGTGTTCTCTATCATCGTCCCGCTGTTCAAAACCCCGCTTTCGTTTTTGCGCGACATGGCGCGATCGGTGATCGCGCAAACCTATGGAGCGTGGGAGCTCGTTCTTGTGAACACCTCGCCGGAGGACGCCGGCCTTGCCGGCGAAGTCGAGGCGCTTCGCCAAAGCGACACGCGCATCAAGGTCGTCTCGCTTCCGGAAAACTACGGCATCACGGAGAACACCAACGCCGGCATCGATGCCGCTACGGGCGATTTCCTATGCTTTCTCGATCACGACGACGTGCTCGAGCCCGATGCGCTGTTCTGCTATGCGGCTGCGCTTGAGGATCACCCCGACATCGACATGTTCTACTGCGACGAGGACAAGCTGCTTGACGAAACCTACGTCAATCCGAACTTCAAGCCCGACTTCGACCCCGAACTGCTGATGGGGGTGAACTACATCTGCCATTTCCTTGCGGTGCGAGCTACTATCGTCGATGCGATGCCGCGTCCGCGCAAGGCGTACGACGGATCGCAAGACTACAACATGACGCTGCAGGCGAGCGAACGCGCGCGCCGCATACAACATGTGCCGCGCGTGCTGTACCACTGGCGAATCCACAAAAAATCGACGGCGATGCGCGCCACGCAGAAGGATTACGCGTTCGAGTCGAGCCGCCTGGTTCTTCAGGAGCATCTCGACCGTATGGGCATCGCCGGTACGGTGCGGGACTCCAGGCTCTCGCCTCGACGGTTCGCCGTCGATTACGACCTTGCGGACGAGCCGCTCGTCTCGATCGTCATTCCGAACAAAGACGCGGTTCGGGTGCTGCATAGATGTGTGACCTCGCTGCTTTCCCGTTCGAGCTATCGCCGGTTTGAAATCGTGATAGCGGAGAACAACAGCACCGAGCCGGAGACGTTTGACTATTACAAGACCTTGCAGCAGATCGATCCGCGCATTCGCGTGGTGACGGTCGAAGGGATGCAGGGGTTCAACTTCTCGAAGATCATCAATGTCGGCGTAGGCGAGGCTCGCGGGGACGTCGTCGTGATGCTGAACAACGACACCGAGGTGATCTCTTCCGACTGGATCGAGCAGATGCTCGGCAACCTGATGCGCGACGGGGTCGGGATCACCGGGGCGAAGCTGTATTTCCCCGACGACACCATTCAGCACGCAGGGGTGGTGTTTTGCCCGGACGGCCCGGGTCATCTGGGGCATCGGCTGCCGAAATACGCGCGCGGCAATATGGAGAGCCTGCTTTTCACGCGCTCGATCGGGGCGGTGACCGGTGCTTGCCTGATGTTGCGTAAATCAACGTTTTACCAGGTAGGAGGCATGGACGAGGCGCTTACGGTGAACTATAACGACATCGATCTATGCCTCAAGGTGCGCCGCGCGGGGCTGCGCGTCGTGTTCTGCGCGGAGGCCGAACTCTATCATTACGAGTCGGTGACGCGCGGTGCGGAAGTGACGGGCGAAAAAGCCCTGCGCTTCCGCAGGGAGAAAGGCATGTTCATGGAGAAGTGGCCCGAGGCTTACGAGCAGCCCGATCCCTACGAGAGCATCCATTTCGAGCGCGGGTCTATCTTCGAAAAGCTTGATTTGGGGACATCGCGAAGCGCATGGACGGAAGAAGAATAGCATCCGAGGTCGGCTCGGGAGACCGGGAGGAGGCAGAATCGCCAGAGGCGGGCGCGGGCGAAAAAGCCTCCTCGGCTCGCTCTGCGCTCCTCGCGTTGCGTCGGTTCGGCTCCGACGGGGCGCTTGCGCTCGTTTTCGGCATGCTCGTCGGCATCGTGCTCTCGGTAAGCTGCGCCTTCTATGCGACGGACGGGTTGATGTCGTTTGCCGACGCATCCGTCTGGCTTTCCGGCATCGGTTACGGTGTGGTCGCGGCGCTGCTGCTTTTTGCCCTCTTGCGATGGTGGGCATGGTTTCAGGGCAGGCCGCAGGACGCAGGGAAGCTTGCGCGCGCCTTGCGCGGCATGAAATCGCAGCAGCGCGTCATCCTCTTTGCCGGAATCTCGGTGCTCGCGTGGATTCCGGCGCTTCTGGCGTATTTCCCTGGCGGCTATTCGAGCGACGGCCCTATCCAGGCGACCTACTACTTCAACACCGGCGTCGTCGATCTCCACTGGCCTGCCGCCCATACGCTCTTGCTCGTCGCCGCCATGCAGGTGGGAAACGCCGTGTTCGGATCATACGATGCCGGGGTGACCCTGTTCTGCGCCGCTCAGATGGTTGCGGCGGCCTTCGCAGCGGGGTACGCCATGAACCGCGTCATTGCGTGGAAAGCGCCGGCTTGGCTTGCCGTGGCGTCGTTTGCCGCCTTCGTGCTGAACCCGGTCGTGCAGTCGTATGTGGTTGCGACGGCGAAAGACACGCTGTTCGCCGTGTTCTTCCTGGTGGTTCTCGTATTGTTTATCGACGCGCTGCGCGGGTGCAAATCGTGGTCGAATCCGGGGTTTCTCTGCGCGTTCGTGCTGTGCGCCCTGGGGATGACGCTCATGCGAAAACAGGGACTGTACGTGCTGATCGTCGCCATCGCGGTTGCGGCATTCGTCGGCATGCGCGGCAAGCTGCCGCGGGCGTGCGCGCTTGGCGGCCTCGTGGCGGTGTATGCGCTCTCGTCGTGCTTCTCGTATGCGGTCGAGGCCGCTTTCACGGTTCGCTCCGATTCGGTGCGCGAGATCCTGTCGCTTCCCTCGCAGCAGATCGTGCGGACGTACATGTACGATTACGATGAGCTTTCGGAAGCCCAGGTGAGCGCTATCGGGCGCTATTACGATCTCGAGAGCCTGGAGGCGGGCCGCACGACCGACGATCCGTGGGACGATACGCCTATCGGGCAGTATTGCGACGCGAAACGCGTCACGGGCTATCTCGCGCCTGTTTCCGATCCGGCGAAAGGCGCATTGCTCGACGAGGCTTTTTCCGAGGATCCGCTGGGATACGCAATCCTCTACCTCTCCTTGATGGACGGCCACGAGTCGCAGTATGCGCGTGCGTTTTTGTGGAGCGTTCTGGGGTACCTCTATCCGTCCGCCTCGGTTGCCAACACATGGTCGGTGCTGTCCCCCTGGAACGAGTTCGGCCTGACCATCGATGCCGGCGGCGAGTCCAACCAAGTGTCTGACTTCCACGATGCGACCTTGCTGCCGGGGTATTTGTCGTGGCTGGAGGGCGCCTCGACGACGCTTGGCGAGGGGAACCCGCTGCTGTCGCTGTGGGTCTGCCCGGCGTTTCCGTTCTATGCGCTGCTGCTGGCGTTTTTGCTCATCGTTCGCGCGCCGCGCGGATGCGGCAGGCGGGCGATGCTGGTCGCGTGGCTGTTTTTGCTTGTGTACGGCGCGTCTTTGGCGCTTGCCCCGGTCGTGTGCCTGCGCTATGCCGTTCCGCTTATTTTTTGCATTCCCGTGATTGTCGGGATGCCCTTTTCGCTCCGTGCTAAAGTCGATGCCGGGCGTTTTCGCGGCATCGAGGTGCGGCAGCCATCGCAGTGAAGCGTGCGCATCCGCGCTCCGAAAGCATTGTGCGCGGAGGGCGCTCACCTGCAGCGATGCCGACACGACCCCGGCGGACAAACGAAGGAGGCCCATGAAGGGCATTATTTTGGCGGGCGGCTCGGGTACGAGGCTGTACCCGCTGACGACAGTCACGAGCAAACAGCTTTTACCGGTCTATGACAAGCCGATGGTGTACTACCCCATGTCGGTGCTCATGCAGGCCGGTATTCGGGAGATTCTGGTCATCTCGACGCCCGACGATCTGCCGAACTTCGAGCGCCTGCTGGGAGACGGGTCGCGTTTCGGCATCGAGCTTTCCTACGCCGAGCAGCCTCACCCCGACGGGCTGGCGCAGGCGTTTATCATCGGAGAGCAGTTCGTGGCCAACGAGCCGTGCGCGCTGGTGCTCGGCGACAACATCTTTTTCGGCAACGGGCTGGGCGACCAACTGCGGAGCGCGGTGCTTCGCGCCGAAAGCGGCGAGGGCGCTACGGTGTTCGGCTATCACGTCGACGATCCCGAACGGTTCGGCGTCGTCGAGTTCGACAAGGATTTCAACGCGGTGTCCATCGAGGAAAAGCCGGAACATCCCAAGTCGAACTATGCGGTCACCGGCCTGTATTTCTACGATTCCCGCGTGTGCGAGCTTGCCAAGCAGGTGAGGCCGTCCGCTCGCGGCGAGCTTGAGATCACCGATCTGAACCGCATGTATCTCGAGGACGGGTCGCTGTCGGTCGTCACCTTCGGGCGGGGCTACGCTTGGCTCGACACCGGCACGATGGAAAGCCTGTTCGAGGCGTCGGAGTTCGTGCGCGTGGTCGAGCGGTCTCAAAGCCTTCCGGTGTGCGTACCCGAAGAGATCGCCTTCGACAACGGCTGGATCACGCGCGAGCGTCTGCTGGAGGCAGCGGATCGGTATGACAAAAGCACCTACGGCGCGCACCTGCGCAAGGTTGCCGAGGGGGTCATCGTTCCGGCGCGGGGGCGTGACTGACGGTGAAGATTCTGATTACGGGCTCGCATGGGCAACTGGGAACCGAGCTGGCGCGCTGCTTGTCCGACATGCGCGCGGAAATCGGCCCTGTCCCCACATGTTACGAGCGCGCCGAGGTCGATGCCGTCGACTGCGACGTCCTCGATATTTCCGACGCCTCGGCGGTTGCGCGCTGGATGGACAGGCGCGGCCCGTACGACGTCGTCTTTAATTGCGCGGCGATCACCAATGTGGACGGATGCGAGGCAGACGAGGAGGGCGCGTATCAGGTGAACGCCCTTGGGGCGGAAAACGTGAGCGCGGCCTGCGCTGCCTGCGGCGCAAAAATCGTGCACGTATCCACCGACTACGTGTTTCCCGGGACGGAAGAGGGCGACCGCGTCGAATCGGATCCGACGTGTCCCGCAAGCGCGTACGGGCGGACGAAGCTTGCCGGCGAACATCTGGTTGCCGCCGCGAACGAGCGGCATTTCATCGTGCGCACCGCATGGCTGTACGGGTACCGCGGAAAGAACTTCGTGAAAACCATGCAGCGCCTTGGCGCAGCGCGCGATGAAGTGCGCGTAGTGGACGACCAGGTCGGCAATCCCACGTCCGCGAACGACCTCGCCTACGAGCTGCTGCGCATCGCCGCCACGGAGAACTATGGCGTGTACCACTGCACGAACAACGGCGCCTGCTCATGGGCCGACTTCGCGCGGGCCGTCATGGAGGGCTCGCGCCTTGCCTGCACGGTCGTCCCGGTGACCAGCCGGCAGTACAAGCAGGACAATCCCGCGAGCGCCGAGCGCCCCCGCTATTCGGGGCTGCGCAACGCCCGCCTAGAGGCGACGATCGGCGACGAGATGCGTCCGTGGGAAGAGGCTCTTGCGTGCTACCTGCGCAATCAGCCGATTCTTGGCGACGAGGCATGATCTACGGCAAGGAGTTCGCCGCTATGCAGGAAACGCGCATCCCCCAACGCATCATCGTGACCGGCGGCGCCGGGTTCATAGGGTCGAATTTCGTCCACTGGATCGTTCGGAACGTTCCCGACGTGAAGATCTGCGTGCTCGACAAGCTCACCTATGCGGGCAACCCCGAAAACCTCGCAGGGCTTCCGGAAGATCGCGTTCGGCTTGTGGTGGGGGACATCTGCGATGAGGCGCTGGTGGACTCGCTGTTCGCCCAAACGGACGCCTGCGTGCACTTTGCCGCCGAATCGCACAACGACAACTCCATAACCGACCCGAGCCCGTTTGTGCAAACCAACGTGGTGGGTACGTTCACGCTGCTCGAAGCGGCGCGACGCCATAAGGTGCGGTTCCATCACGTTTCCACCGACGAGGTGTACGGCGATTTGGCGCTTGACGATCCGGCGCGCTTCACCGAGGAAACGCCGTATCGGCCGTCGAGTCCGTACAGCTCTACGAAAGCCTCGTCGGACATGCTCGTGCGCGCATGGCACCGGACCTACGGCGTGGAGATGACCATCTCGAACTGCTCGAACAACTACGGCCCGCGCCAGCATGTCGAGAAGTTCATTCCGCGTCAGATCACCAACATCATCGACGGCATCCGCCCGAAGCTTTACGGCGACGGGCGCAACGTGCGCGATTGGATCCATACCGAGGACCATTCGAGCGCCGTGTGGCGCATCCTCACGAAGGGCGCCATCGGCGAAACCTATCTGATCGGCGCCGACGGGGAACGCAGCAACAAAGAGGTGCTCGAGCAGGTGCTCGAGGCGATGGGCGAGCCTGCGGGCGCCTTCGACTGGGTGCGCGACCGCCCCGGCCACGACCGCCGCTATGCGATCGACAGCACGAAGCTGCGCAACGAGCTTGGCTGGCGGCCCAAACATACCGATTTCGCGTCCGGTCTTGCGGAAACGATTGCGTGGTATCGGGAGAACGAATCGTGGTGGCGGCCTGTAAAGGCAGCGACCGAGGCGAGATACGCCGCAGTGGGGCAGTAAGGGGCATCATGGCAGCGGGAGACGTCGTCAGCTCGGGAAACTTTACCTTCACGGAAACTTCGATCGAAGGGGTCGTCGTCGTCGACGTGCGGTCTTACGGCGACGAGCGCGGATGGTTCATGGAGACCTACAAGAAGTCCGACTTCGAGCGGGGGGGCATCTCCTGCAGTTTCGTTCAGGACAACCAGTCGCTTTCCGCGAAGGGCGTGCTGCGGGGCCTGCACTACCAGATCGACTATCCCCAGGCGAAGCTCGTTCGCGTGGTGCGAGGCGAGGTGTTCGACGTTGCGGTCGACCTGCGCCCGAACAGCGCGACGTACGGGCGGTGGGAAGGCGCCGTCCTGTCGGCGGAAAACCGGCGGCAACTCTTCGTTCCGCGGGGCTTCGCGCACGGCTTTCTAGTGCTGTCCGACGAGGCGGAGCTGTGCTACAAGTGCGACGACGTCTACCATCCCGACGACGAGGGCGGGCTTGCGTGGGACGACCCCGCTGTCGGCATCGTCTGGCCTGCGCTTTCGGGGGAGGCGGCCTTCGATCCGAAAAAGATTGTGCTGAGCGAGAAGGATGCGCGCCATGCGCGATTGCCAGAGATTGCGCGTGCGTCCTCCTAAACACGGCCGGCCGTGAATCTGAGGCTCACAGGGGCATGTCGCGGCGAAGGCCGCGCCTACGCGCTTTTAGAGGTTCCGGGCGAACCCGAAGCGTATCGTTCGTGCCGGGCGAAACTGAGCACCTCGGCGGGCGGCGAGCTTCCCGCCGAGTTGTACGCGCTGTGCCTGAAACCGGGGGAGCCGCCTTGCACGGTGGTGTCGTTTCCGCTGTTTACCTGCGAATCTGTGACGCTTGTCGTGCTCGGTGCCTCCGATGGGCTCCCGCGCGGCAGGGCAAAGATCACGCGGAGCGGGCTTGCGCTCCGCTCGCGGGCGAACGCGCTTGCCCATCAGGGGCTTTGCGGGCTTGTGCGAAACAGCGAGAAGCGCGCGCGCGGGCGCCGCGCACGGGCTGAGTTTGTCCAGGTGCTCGAAGGCGAATCGTCGCAGCGGGTGCTGAGGCTGCATGTCGTCGCACCGCAGCCTTGCGCGGCCTCCGACATCGTGGTGCGCGATGGGCGTGGGCTGCCGATTGCAGAATGCGCGCCGCGCTTCGTTGAGCCATGGCACGCATGCGGGCAGGGCGCTTCGCGTGCGGCTGCGGGAGGCGATGCGGGAGGCTCCGATGTGGGAAGCGATGCGGGAGGCGATCCGGGGGGCGCCGATGCGAGCCGTGCCGCAGGCGCCGTTGCCGCGAGCGCCTACGGCGGGCGCGTCGAGCCATGCGTCGAGGCGGTGGCTTCCCTGGCCGTGCCTCGCGACGTAAAGGACGTGAGCGCGGAAGTGCTCGGCACGTTCGCATCGCTTGACGAGGGGCGGTTTAACTGGCTTGTCGGTGTGCGCGACTCCCTGATGGCGAACCCTGGCATCGACAAGCGCTACGCCCGCTTCGTTTCTGTTGCGCCTCCGAACGTGTGCGCCGCGCCCCATGCGGAGCAGGATGCCGCTGCGG